>JBFEWA010000037.1:0-14685 GCA_041546605.1 Bermanella sp. | reverse complement strand
TTTCCATGCGCGTACAGTGGTTGAAAATAATGTCGGTTAAACGTTTGTCCGCAGGATTAAGCTCTTCATTTTCAGCCAGTAATTGCGAAGCATGACTGATGGCATTTAACGGATTGCGAATTTCATGGGCAATGCTGGCGGCCATTCTGGCGAGTGAATGCAGTTTAAATTGATGGGCTTTACGCATGACGGTGTCTTTGTTTTCTAAGAAAATCAAGGTGCTGTTGTCGTCAATAGCAGCAAAAGACACGAAGGCACTGTTGTCATCATTGCTCAGGGTTATTTCGTTTTCGTCTTGTAGGTTGTATTCCTGCCAATACTTAAAGCGCTCGAATAATAAATCAGGGATGAACTCATTCACTGCCAGTTGGTTTAAGCGCTCCTGAGCGGCGCGATTGATGCGCAAAATTAGACCTGCATTATTGATCAGGCACACGCCTGTATGCATGCGTTCAATAATTAAATCATTGAGTTTGGCGGCACTGTCTAATTGGCTTTGAGTCCACTTGGCTTGGCTTTGCGCCTCGGTTAGGCTGGATCTTAAGGTTTGAATGATCAATGCTTCGATGAAAAATAATACGCAGATGAAGCTACCGGATAAAACGCGATCGGCCATGACATTGACAGGGTGTAAAAATCCTTGGGTCAATACCATGATGGTGGACATGGCGGCCAATAAATAGCCATAGCGTTTACTGGTGATCAGGTTGCCAATGCCCACATGAAACAGCAGTAATACCGCTAAATCTTGTTGTTTGGGGGTGATGTAAATCATGAGAAACCCCATAATAAGGATCTCAATCATTTGGCTTGGTAGAAACTGATCCAAAGCAAATGGTGTCGGGCGTTTTGCCTGCATAAAACTGGCAGCTGCCAAGGCGAGATAGCTGCCTAATACGATGGGCAGCATTTTTGGAATGTCCGCTTGCCACCACTGGAGTTTGTCTTCAAATAAATAGAAGCCAAGGAATAGCAAAGCCAAACCTAGGCTAAAATAGCTGTAAAACTGGCGTAAAGATTGTCGTCTAGACGAAGAATGCATGGTTTTGATTGCCCAACGTTTGCAATTCTCGCAGAATACGGGCCTTTAGTGGTTGGAATCAAGGTAGTAATGGTGTCCGAACAAACTCTTAACGTCTGTTTAGCTCAGTTGAATTTGTTGGTTGGCGATATTGCAGGCAATACCCAGCGTGTATTGGAAAGCAGTCGCGAGGCTCTAAATGAAGGGGCGGACGTCATTGTGTTTCCGGAGCTTACCCTCACGGGCTACCCGCCAGAAGATCTATTATTACGTCCAAGCTTAGATACCCGCATCGAAGAAGCGTTAGCCGCGGTTTGCGAAGCTAAGCTGCCTATTTATGTGGTGTTGGGCTATCCAAAGCGAATTGATGGAAAACTCTACAATATGGCGGGCGTGTATTTTGAAGGCCAGTGCTTGTATGAATACGCTAAGCAGTCGCTGCCAAATTACCAAGTTTTTGATGAAAAGCGCTACTTTGCTGAAGGTACCCAATCTGGGGTGGTCACTATTAAAGGTGTGCCGTGTGCCATTAGTATTTGTGAGGACATCTGGCAATCAAAAGTGATGCTGGATGCCAAGGCCAATCAAGCCCAATGTATGTTGAACTTGAACGCATCGCCATTTCATATCGATAAATCCCAACACCGCCAAGTTTTGCTGAACGAGCGCGCATTACAAGGCAATATGCCTATTGTGTATGTGAATCTCGTGGGTGGCCAAGATGAACTGGTGTTTGATGGCGGTTCCATGGTGGTGGATGCACACGGGCAATTGTGTGCAGCGTTAGAACATTTCACAGAGCAAACCAGTGTGGTGTCGTTGAATTTCAACGCGGGTGGTTGTGAATCCATTAATGGTCTTATCGCACCGGTACAGCCTCAGCTTGCCAATATTTACGATGCCCTTGTGTTAGGGGTGCGCGATTATGTGAATAAAAACGGTTTTAAAGGGGTGTTGCTTGGGTTATCCGGCGGCATCGATTCCGGCTTAACCCTCGCCATTGCTGTGGATGCACTGGGTAAAGATCGAGTGGAAGCGGTCATGATGCCGTTTAAATACACCTCACAAATGAGTTTGCACGATGCCGAAGATGAAGCCAATCGCCTGCATGTGCCTTACAAGGTGCTCCCCATCGAGCCTATGTACAACGCCTTCATGGAAACCTTAGCGGATGAGTTTGAAGGCACAAAAGTGGATACCACAGAAGAGAACTTACAAAGTCGCTGTCGTGGCGTTATGCTCATGGCTATGAGCAACAAGAAGGGCTATTTGGTTTTAACCACGGGCAACAAAAGTGAAATGGCCGTGGGTTATGCCACCCTATATGGTGACATGGCAGGTGGTTTTGGGGTGTTAAAAGACGTGTACAAAACCTTGGTGTTTGAATTATCCAAATACCGCAACACCATTGAAGAAGTGATTCCCCCCCGTGTGATTTCACGACCACCATCGGCGGAATTAGCGCCAGATCAAGTGGATGAAGATTCGTTGCCACCGTATGATATCTTGGATGAAATCCTGCGTTTATACATAGAAGAAGATCAAAGCGCATTGAGCATTGTGGCCAAAGGCTTTGCCGAAGAAGATGTGCGTCGCGTGCTGCGTTTGGTGGATGTGAACGAATACAAGCGTCGCCAAGCTCCTGTAGGGGTGCGTTTAACCCAGCGTGGTTTTGGTCGGGACCGTCGTTATCCTATTACCAATGGCTGGAAGATTGGTCACTAAGGCTGTTAATTTCAAGACACAAAAAAACCGGCAAAAGCCGGTTTTTTGTACGGAATTTAATCAGACCATTAATCGATCAAACCCAGTGTGATCACGTTCCAAATACTCTTATGATCTTTTTGCGCCCAGCCACTGTGCTCTAACTTACCGTTCACCAACTGTGGGTGTTTTGGGAAGTTAGCTTTAAGCACAGCTAAGCTTTTGTCTGCTAAATCTTGCTGACCTAATAGTTCATAGGCTTCTACCATGACGGCCAAGGCGTCTGCTACGTGCTTGGTGCCTTGATAGTTTTCTACCACGTTGCGACCACGATTGGCGGCAGCTAGATAGGCATGACGCTTCAGATAATAATGAGCCACATGAATTTCATGTAACGCCAAGCGGTCACGTAGATAAATCATGCGCTGACGGGCGTCTAACGCGTATTCGCTGTTAGGGAACTTGCGAATCAACTCAGCAAACTCTTGGAAGGAATCTCGGGCCGGTTGCGGATCGCGTTGGGATTCTTCATCGGCAAAATAACGCTCAACCAAGCTTAGGCCTAATTCATAGGTGCTTAAGGCTTTCATATAGAAGGCGTAATCCACATTATCGTGCTCAGGATGTAAGCGAATAAAACGCTCAGCACTGGCGCGGGCGCCTTCTAGTTCTTGCGCGTTGTATTGCGCAAAGATCATTTCTAGCTGGGCTTGCTCAGAATAGCTGCCAAACGGGTACTTATTTTCGAGCTGCTGGAAGGTCTCAATGGCTAGGAAGTAGTTTTCGTTATCAATGGCTTCCACGGCTTTTTCGTAGATTTCGCGCTCGGTCATTTCATTGCCAGGGCGTTTACCATCGCTGGAACAGGCCACTAAAATCAAACTGGTGGCAAGGATCAAGAGAATTCGCATAGGTCTATCTGATATAATCTTCAAAATATTTACTGTTATTGTTGTGTCAGCGCGCAATTTAACCATAGGGCGCGCTAATCACCAAGGTTACTTATGTGTCATTTGGCTATATGGCGCCTAATCTGACTGTTAGTGGTGAGATTCACAATACCCGTGTTAGTTCAAAGGTTTATACATGTCAGAACAGATTCAACAGAGTATCAAAATACCGGATGAGCTGGGTAACAAGCGCTTCGATCAAATTGCCGCGCAACTCTTCCCGGATTTCAGTCGTGCCCGCCTACAAACCTGGATTAAGGACGGCAATCTTACTGTAGACGGAGAGATGCGAAAGGCCAAAGAAAAGCTGGTTGGCGGCGAAATCTTGGCATTGACGGTGGCTCTACAGGCAGAGGGTGAGTGGTTGCCAGAGGCCATAGAATTCCCCATTGTGTATGAAGATGAGCATATCTTGGTGATCAACAAGCCCATGGACTTGGTGGTGCACCCAGCGGCAGGGAATATGACAGGGACCTTGTTGAATGGCCTGCTGCATCATTGTCCAGATCTGCAAAATATTCCCCGTGCTGGCATTGTGCATCGCTTGGATAAAGACACCACAGGCTTAATGGTGGTGGCGAAAACCCTGCAAGCGCAGAATCATTTGGTGGAGCAACTGCAAAGCCGCGAAATGGGACGTGAATATGAAGCTGTGCTGCAAGGCACCTTAACCGGCGGCGGCACAGTAAAAGAACCCATTGCTCGTCATGCCAAAGATCGCACCAAGATGGCGGTGCACCCAACTGGCAAAGAGGCCGTGACCCATTATCGCGTGTTGGAGCAATTTCCCACTCACACCCACGTGCGGGTGAAATTGGAAACGGGCCGTACTCACCAAATCCGTGTGCACATGGCGCATATTCAGCATCCGCTAGTGGGTGACCCCACCTATGGTGGTCGCGTGCGCTTGCCGAAAGGGGTAAGCCATGAATTACGTGATGTTTTGCGAGATTTTCCTCGCCAAGCTCTGCATGCGAAAAAGTTAGAGTTACACCACCCAGAAACTAACAAGCTTATGAGCTGGGAAGTGGACTTACCGGATGACTTTGAAGAATTATTAGATGAACTGCGTTATGACGCCGAGACCCATGGCGGTATTGATTACTGATGATGCGTGATTCATTGCCTATTATTGTGCCGGATTGGCCAGCCCCAAAAAACGTAAAATCTCTGTCCACTACTCGCCAAGGTGGTGAGAGTGTTGCACCCTATGATTCACTGAATTTAGGGCTGCATGTGGGGGATGATGCTCAAGCGGTTACAGCCAATCGCAAGCGTTTACTGGCGCATTTACCCAAAGAGCCCATGTGGTTAAATCAGGTGCATGGGGTGGAAGTGTGTCAGCAGTACGCAGGCGTGTGTGACGCAGACGCCAGTGTTAGCACGCAAGCCAATGACGTGTGTGTGGTGATGACAGCGGATTGTTTGCCTGTGTTATTTTGCGATGCAGCAGGCACGCATGTGGCCGCTGCCCATGCCGGTTGGCGCGGGTTGGCTGACGGCGTGTTAGAACAAACCCTGGCGCATTTTGAATCCCCTCAATCTGTTATGGCGTGGTTAGGGCCGGCTATTGGGCCGGATGCGTTTGAGGTGGGCCAAGAAGTGAAAGACCAATTCTGCGCTTGGCATGCAGACTGTGAGGCTTGCTTTAAAGCCAGTACCCAACCCGGAAAGTGGCTGGCGGATTTATACGCCTTAGCTCGATTGCGCTTAAAACAAGCGGGTGTGACTCAGGTGTATGGCGGTGAGTTTTGTACGTTTAGTGATGAGGCGCGTTTTTTTAGTTATCGACGCGATGGTGTTACGGGGCGCATGGCCAGTTGTATTTGGCTGGCACAATAGCCAGCCAATGAAGGGTTATTTGCAGTAATTGCTGACGTCTTTCTTGGCGCTGGCAATGAGCCCTTCACGACCTTTTTCGTCGTACCATTCACGCTCGCCATTCTCCAAAGTTTTATAGATACGCCCGTTGTTTTGTAAATCCAACAAGCGCTGCTTGGCTTTCTTGCAATTTTCCGCCATGCGTTCTTTTTCCGCGGCTGCTTGTTTCTCTTCTTCGCTTTCAGTGGTGCGATCCACCACTTGCTCGGTTAATTGCTGACGCATCTTTTGCAAATCTTCCACCGCCTGTTTTGAGTTTGAGCTCGTAGGGGCGTTAACCTTGATGTTTTCCGATGCCCGCTGCTCAGGTGGGAATTGCGAAAAGTGGACTTGGCCAGATTCATCTACCCATTTGTAGACTTGGCCGGCTTGCAAAGAGCCTATGAAAAACATGGTGAAAAGTAGGGTTATTAAGCGCATAAATTGAATTCTTATTGGTATCGTTGAAAGCCAGAAGTCACAACTGTAACGATTTTTGCACAAAAGCAAAGCATCCCTTAATAAATTCGATAAATGTCAAGCAAAATCAAGGCTATAAGGCCCAATTTGGCTTGACTTAAACCCCTGTGCTGTCAAAATTAGCACCCCAAATTTTCGCCCATGACGGACACCCCCGTTCGGGTATTTGGAGACCTTTCTGAGTTGATGACCTCAGCTCAGCCGAATTTGAGTCGGTTGCCTAAGATGCAATTGACCATGGTGAATAACTACAAGTTCTTCATCAGCCGTGACACGCTGGCATAAGGCCAGATTAGTGGCCAATTTGATGTGACTTTCTATCATCAAAAACGCCAATGCAATATGTTTCCTGCTCGCACACGGCGAGCATGCGGATGAGAGGAAAATACGGTGGAAATGCTTTCCGGCGGAGAAATGTTGGTTCGCTCCCTTCATGAAGAGGGTGTGGAATATGTATATGGCTACCCAGGCGGTAGTCTTTTGCACGTGTACGATGCGTTTTACAAGCAAACTGCGGTCAAACACGTCTTAGTCCGTCATGAGCAAGCGGCTGCTCACATGGCGGATGGTTATGCCCGCGCGACAGGTAAGCCTGGCGTGGTCATGGTAACTTCAGGTCCAGGTGCCACGAACACCATTACAGGTATCGCCACGGCGTTTACCGATTCAATTCCAATGATTGTGATTACCGGTCAGGTAATGAGTCATTTGATTGGTGATGATGCGTTCCAAGAAACGGACATGATGGGTATTTCACGTCCGATCGTGAAGCACAGCTTTAGCATTAAGCATCCAACTGAGATCGCAGAGACGGTGAAAAAGGCGTTTTATATCGCCACGTCTGGTCGTCCGGGTCCGGTTGTTATTGATATCCCGAAAGACATGACGATTCCAAACGATCGCCATGAGTTTTCGTATCCTAAGAAAGTTAAGATTCGTTCTTACGCACCGCCAGCAAAAGGCCACAGCGGTCAAATCCGTAAAGCGGTTGAATTGCTGTTGTCTGCCAAGCGCCCAATGATTTATTCAGGTGGCGGCGTGATCTTAGGTCGAGCCTCGGATCAACTGCGTAAGCTAGTACGTGAATTGAACTACCCAATCACGCAAACCCTAATGGGCTTGGGTGCGTATCCGGCAACGGATCGTCAATCTTTGGGTATGTTGGGTATGCACGGTTCTTACGAAGCGAATATGGCTATGCACAACTCTGATGTGATTTTAGCCATTGGCGCGCGCTTCGACGACCGCGTAACCAACGCGGTGAATAAATTCTGTCCAGATGCGAAGATCGTTCACATCGATATTGATCCATCCTCTATTTCTAAAACCGTAACCGTGGACATTCCAATCGTGGGTCCAGTGGACAGCGTATTAGATGAGTTCTTAGAAATCATCGCTGAGATCGATCAAAAGCCCGATGCCAAAGCCATTGATTCTTGGTGGAAGCAAATCGAAGAATGGCGCAAGCGTCACGGTGGCGAATACGAGAAGAACGACAATGGGTTGTTGAAGCCTCAAGAAGCCATCGAAGGTTTGTGGAAAGCAACTGACGGTAAAGCTTACATCTGTTCTGACGTAGGTCAGCACCAAATGTTTGCCGCGCAATACTACAAGTTTGATGAGCCAAACAAATGGATCAACTCAGGTGGTCTTGGCACCATGGGCTTCGGTTTCCCTGCGGCCATGGGTATCAAGTTGAACTTCCCTGATGACATGGTGGTGTGTGTAACCGGTGAAGGTTCCATTCAAATGAACATTCAAGAGCTTTCAACGTGTTTGCAATATGGCATTCCAGTGAAGATCTTCTGCTTGAACAATGGCTACTTAGGCATGGTTCGTCAGTGGCAAGATATGAACTATGAAGGTCGTCACTCTAGCTCTTATATGGAGTCACTACCGGATTGGACCAAGCTGGCAGAAAGTTACGGCCATGTTGGTATCAATGTAGAAACCAAAGATCAGCTTCAAGGTGCCCTTGATGACTGCTTTGGCAAATACAAAGACCGTTTAGTATTCGTTAACGTAGCAGTAGACCCAGAAGAACATGTTTACCCAATGCAGGTGCCAATGGGAGCCATGCGTGATATGTGGTTAAGTAAGACGGAGCGCACCTAATGAGACACATTATTTCGATTTTGTTAGAAAACGAACCTGGTGCACTAGCACGTGTGGTGGGTTTGTTTGCACAGCGCTCTTATAACATTGAAACCCTAACGGTAGCGCCGACGGAAGATCCAACTCTGTCGCGCATGACGATTACCACGTCTGGTCCTGATCGCGTGATCGAGCAAATCACCAAGCAATTAAACAAATTAATTGAAGTGGTGAAATTGGTAGATCTAACAGAAGGGGCGCACCTTGAGCGCGAACTGATGTTGATTAAGGTGAAAGCGTCTGGCTCACAACGTGCTGAGATCAAACGTACTGCGGATATCTTCCGTGGTCAGATCGTGGACGTGACGGCTAACGTGTACACCATTCAGTTAACCGGCGCCACTGATAAACTGGAAGCGTTTATCGAAGCCATCGGCCCTAACTGCATTCTTGAAACCGTGCGTACCGGTGTGTCTGGTATTGCCCGTGGCGAGAAAACCTTAAGCCTATAATTGAATTAAGGTCTAAAAAGGCGTGGACTGAAAAGTTCATGCCTTTTTTATTGCCTGCTATAAACACGTTCGTGTTATATGGTGCACTTATGGTTTTTTAACTCCAATTCCCTCTTTTTTATAGCAAAGGGTTATCGTGGTTCATCGCTCTGCTAAGTAACTTGTGAAATCTGGGCTAGTATTCAAATAAACCCTCTATTTGAGTAATGCCCATGTTCCTTATGCGAATGATTTATTGCAGCAAAGTCTCCGGTCATTTTGGACAGGATGACATTGAGCAAATTCTGGAGGCCGCAAGAAAGAATAATAAAAAAGATTTTGTGACGGGCATGCTGTGCTTTAACCGCAAGTATTTCTTGCAATGCTTAGAAGGGGATCGAATTTCCATTAATAAGGCTTACCGAAAAATTTTGAGCGATAAGCGTCATGAAGATATCCTGTTGTTGGATTATCAAGAAATTGATCACAGGGAATTCACTCAATGGAATATGGCGTATTTACCAGAGCAAAAAATCACCGACGCCATCAATCTTAAATATTCCGGACACCCAGATTTTGACCCTTACTCCATGAGTGGGGTGAGTGTGTTTAACATGATGCTTGAATTGAGAGATGGCATCACCAGTGTTTAGGTGATGCCTGTGCATTACTTCTTACTAATCAGATACACACCTAATACAACCAAGGCTAACCCCGTTAAGTGGTAAATCGTTAGGCTTTCACCCAAGATCCATACCGCTAACAGAGTCGTGAATAAGGGCCCTGTGGTGCCAGTGATGGCTGTGCGTTCAGAGCCTATGCGAGCAATGGCGGCACTCATGGCGTAACTAGGTATGACCGTGCTAAAAAATGCCAACGCAAATGCATAGCCATATATAGCCGATGAATACTCAAGGATGGTTTGCGCAGGTGTGTGTAATAAATTGACCTGCGTAAACAAGCATGAACTCACCATGGCTAGGGAAGTGAATAGCCCAGCTCCTAGCTTTTCAATTAATGGCTTGCTCAATAGCACATACAAGGCAAACGTTACCGCACAGCTCAGCATGAGCAATAAGCCAAACCAAGAGCCGTGTAGGGTAAATTCACCGGGTAATAGTACGATAAGACCAGCGTATACAATCACCACCGCCAGTAGCACATTTTTGGATGGCATCTTTTTATCCCAAGCGGCTTTGATCAGTACTACCAAGCTTGGGTAGGCGTACAGAATAATCCGCTCGGCATGGGCACTGATACTCTCCAGTGCCCATAAGTCTAAATAACTCGATAAAAAATACCCTAAAAACCCAGTAGCAATGGCAGATAGCACATAACGTCTTTGCTTGATTAATCCATTGAACTGCCAAAAGAGTAAAGCCAAATAAAATGGGAAGGCGAACCACATGCGCAGCACCATCAGTCCTTCGCTGTTGGCGCCTAATGCATAGGCTTCTTTAATGAGAATGGGCTTTAGTGAGAACATGAAACTCGCTAATAACGCCAAGCTTAATCCCAGTTTAAATTGTGATGACACAGCCTGCTCCTTTTGCAGTGATAATCATTAGGCTGTAAAACAGAGATTGGATGCGACCCGGCTTTACAGCCAGGCATGGTGAACCTAGCTTGCTAAACTAGAAGCCACCATTTGAGAGACATGGAATGAATGGATACGGAATCGGAAAATAAAAACATTGTCAGTTCCTGCTAATAAGTTGTTCATTAAAGCCAGTTTTTCCTGTGCCATCAAGGGGTATACTCAAGAAAAATGAGGAGATGCCAATGAAAACCCCCATTACGGAATTGTTAGGAATCGAACATCCTATCGTCTTACCCGGTATGAGCTGGATCAGCACGCCAGAATTAGTGGCTGCGGTAAGTAATGCCGGCGGCCTAGGTATTCTTGCCACTGGGCCGTTAAATAAAGAAGAAACCCGTGAAGCCATTGCCAAGATTCGCAGCTTAACCGATAAGCCATTTGGTATTGGTGCCACGTTAATGATGCCGGGTGCGGTGGATAACGCCAAAGTGGCCTTAGAAGAAAAAGTCCCAGTGATTAACTTTTCTTTGGGTAAAGGGGATTGGATTGTAAAAGCCGCTCACGAATACGGCGGTAAAGTCATTGCCACCGTGGTGACAGAAAAGCACGCCAAGAGTGCGGAAAAAATGGGTGCTGATGCATTATTGGTTACCGGCCATGAAGCCGCTGCCCATGGTGGTGATGTCACATCGTTAGTATTGATTCCTGCTATTTCATCTAAGGTGAGTATTCCTGTGATTGCCACGGGCGGATTTGCCGATGGCCGTGGTCTTTTAGCTGCATTAGCTTTGGGAGCCGATGCCATTGCCATGGGATCGCGCTTTGCAACCAGTCAAGAAAGCCCACTGCATCAAAATACAAAAGATGCGGTGGTTGAGCGAGATGAAAACCAAACCATTTATGGCAACAACTTTGATGGCCTTTATGCGCGTGTGATGAAAACACCGGCTTCGGTGAAAGCCATGAAGAAGCCCATTAGCTTTATTAAAGCAGCCTTGCTTAGCGTTAAAGCAGCCAAGATAGCCAAAATGCCTGTGGCCACGGTTTTGGCTGGTTTAGTTGTGCAATTTGATAAAATTCGTTTGTTAAGTTTATTCGGTGCGGCCACCGAAAAAATTCAAGCGGCCACAGTGGATGGGGATTTAACTACTGGTGTGCAGTTTATCGGTCAGACCCAAGGTTTAATCGAAGATCAGCCAACGGTGAAAGAAATTGTGGATCGCACCATTGCGCAAGCGCAATTACGTAGCCAAGAAATTCATCAGTTATTCTAAATTGAATCTAACAGCATTCGGTGGTGTTTAACCCACCATGAGCGTTTGATTCTTCAGCGTTACACTCATAACAAAATCGGATGTTGTTATCTGAGTGTAACGACCTTGCGCGATCAGTTGCGTTACATTTGAAATGTAAGTCCTATACTGAAGGATTGCGACTTATATAAAACCCGTCATACTTAGCGTCCTTTCGAGATAAGGAGATTCTCCGTGCGTACTATTCCATTGCCTGTGTGGCTGATTATGGTTGCTCAAGCATTAGGTATGCTAACCGCGCCATTGGTGATTTTTGTGGGGGGATTTCTTGGTGTGTTATTTGCCCCCACATCTGATTTAGCCACACTACCGGTTGCCGCCTTGGTAGTGGGCAGTGCGCTTGCCAGTATGCCTGCGGCTTTGATCATGAAACGCATTGGCCGTCGTAGCGGTTTCATTTATGCCACGCTTGTGGCGATTCTGGGTTCGATTCTTGCGTTTTACAGTGTGCGTTCGGAAAACTTTTTTGGCCTATGTTTTAGTATTTTCTTACTGGGTGGACATATGGCATTCGTGCAGCAATTTAGGTTTGCTGCCATCGAGTGGGTAAGCAGTGACAAAATTGCCATGGCTGCCAGTGTGGTCATGTTAGGTGGCTTATTTGCCGCTTGGTTTGGCCCTGAGATTGCCATGGTGGGTAAGGATTTAATGGCGGATCAATTCAGTGGCAGCTTTATTTTATTGGCATTATGTCATGTGGCTTTATTGGTGTTATTAAGTGTGATGCCGTTTGCCAGCATTCAAGCGGTGGATGAATCTGCACCTGCGGGTCGTCCATGGTTAGAGCTGATTAAGCAACCAGGTATTTCCGCTGCCATAGCGTGTTCTGCTGTGGGATTTGGGGTTATGAGTTTAATCATGACAGCCACCCCAGTGAGTATGAGTGAAATCCAAAACTATCCACTACAAGAAACCAAGACAGTCATACAAAGCCATATCATGGCCATGTTTATCCCTTCTCTTTTTGCGCCTCTTCTATTTCGCACATTTAGCTTACTTTCCATGTTGATGTTTGGTTTGGGCGTGATGGTCGTGGCCATCAGTGTTGCTCTATTGGATCAAAGTTATTGGGGATACTGGTGGGCTCTTGTGTGTCTGGGAGTGGGGTGGAACTTCTTATTTGTGGGAGGTACCACTTTATTGGCGCAGCAATATAACAAGCAAGAAAGTTTTACTGCGCAAGCTTTAAATGATGTGAGCGTGTTTACTACGCAAGCAGTTATGTCTTTGTGTGCAGGTTGGATGGTGTTTAATTATGGGTGGTTTGCATTGAACCTGTTGGCCATACCACTTTTATTGATTGCTTTAGTGTTGGTGATGCGCTGGTATTGGGGGAGTATCCGCCGCCCGAAGGCGGCTTAAGTTACAAATCATGAGCGGGCTTCTAGATATCTTCTAGTAACGCATCCATTCCTGATTCAATGCCGTCTGTGGATTCTAGATCTGCCAAAGCTTGCTCCGTATCCATGTTGATGGAGCGGGCTAATTCTAGCGGAAAGTCTTTTAAAATCTCGCGGGCATTCAGCGCCATTTTATGACTGCTGTGAATGTATAGAGCAATCTGAATTAACCCAGCTAAGGGTTGGTCTAATTCTATTAAATTATCATGGCAATGGTAGCGGATGCCGTCAGAGATCTCATCTGGGAATTTCCAGCGTGAAGCGAGTTCGGCACCCACCTCAGCATAGTTATATCCCAACATAGCATTTTCCACTTCGGCAAGCTTGCCGCCAGCGTCCACTGCGGCATGAATCTTTTTCGATTCTTGCGGTAATACCAACTGAATTAATAACTCGCCAATACTATGCAACATGCCACAGGTGAAAGCGGTTTCTGGATTGATTTTGCAATATGGTGCCAGCCAGCGGGAAATGGCAGCCACCGCGAAATTATCGCGCCAAAACTCTTTACGATTAAACCCAGGTGGGCTTTGCATGGCACCTGTGATGCCGGACGCTAATACTAAGGTGCGCAGAGTGGAAAAACCGAGCAACACAGAGGCATCTGTGGTGCTGGAAATGGTACGGCTTACGCCATAATGGGCGCAATTGGCTAGGCGTAAGACTTTGGCTGTGAGTACTGGATCTAGGCTGATTTTTTTCGCGATTTCATCCATGTCAAAATCCGATTGATTAAACGTTTCAATCAGTTCTTGCACGACTTTTGGGATATTCGGCAGGTTCTGGTTTTGATCAAAAATGCTTGATAAATTCATAGTGACATCCAATCTGTTGCTACTTTTAAGCTTAGGCCACCCTTTTCTAATTGGCGAATCAGGGCACGTTATTTGACGGATTATTTTGCTCTCCCTGTTAGAATAGACACATATAGAGCCTTGGGAGAAAGTAAGATGGCAAAGCTGGGATTTATCGGTATTGGTTTAATGGGTTTACCCATGTGTAAGCGTTTACTAGCGGCTGAGCATGAACTATGGGTGTGGAATCGTAATCCAGACAAATGCACTCCGTTAGTGGAGTTGGGCGCCCATTGTGCAGATACCCTGGCTGCATTGGCGCAACAAGTAGACATCATCATGCTGTGCGTATCCGATACTCATGCTGTGAATGCAGTGGCACAGCAACTCATGCCCCATTTGCGTTCAGGGCAAACTATCGTGGATTTCAGCTCCATTAGCCCAGATGCCACGCAAGAGCTTTATGCAGAAGCCGCTAAGCTGAATGTGAGTTGGGTGGATTGCCCAGTCTCCGGTGGTGTGGCTGGGGCTGAAGCGGGCACCCTTGCCATGATGGCTGGGGGCGATGAGGAAAGGGTACAAACCTTAGAGCCGCTTTTACTTAACCTTGGGCAGCGACTCACTTATATGGGGGAAAGTGGCTCAGGGCAAACCACTAAGATAGCCAACCAGATGATAGTGAGCTGTAACGTGTTGGTATTGGCAGAGGTCATGGCCATGGCCAAACGTGCTGGCGTGGATGCCGCTAAAATCCCGCAAGCTCTACAAGGGGGCTTTGCTGACAGTACGCCATTACAACTTACAGGCTCGCGTATGGCGGTACAGGATTTTGCAGAAGTGAAATGGCACGTTAAGACGTTATTAAAAGACTTGGATATGGCCAACGTGCTCGCAAAAGAGCTGGGCAGTGCCATCCCAATGGCAGGCTTAGGGGCTGAATTAATGCGCCAGCATGCCAGCAAAGGGTTTGCTGATAAAGATCCGGCTACGTTTGTGGCCATGTACGAAGCCATCACATCAAATCAAGATTAGGAGGGC
>JBFEWA010000303.1:0-4117 GCA_041546605.1 Bermanella sp. | reverse complement strand
AATAGATTTAAACTATCAACCAAACAGTAACAATCAATTATTAAAACGCTAATACCCCCTCTATATTGATGAACAAGCAAGGGCTCATCACAGCCAATCAGAAGATGGAAACACCATCAAAGGGGAGACAAACCATGACTTTTTTAAAGCAACTTGTGCGTAAAACACGCACTCAACAAGCAGCCGATGCAAAATCGACGATGCAATGTAACTACAGTAATAACTACTATGGTGATCAGGTTTGTACGATTAAAAAACCGGCATCGGTTTAAGGGGGGGTATTATGACTATAGAAGAGTTTCTTTTATTTTTAAGCGAACCCAACCAAGCTGAAGACGTGTAATGTTAAGCCGATGATCACTGGTCATCGGCTTTGATTATTAAGCTTTGACTAATTCGCTTAAAAACTCATCCACTACCGATAAATAAAATGTAATGTCTGTTTCTTCCATCACAAACGACACCGCAGGACCCGCGCTGGAGATGGACTCCCATACACCACGGTTGGCATAAAATGCACGCATGGCATTGTATAAAATGGGGTCGTGGTATTTTTCCACCTCACCCGCTTGGCGAGGTAGTTGCGGACCAAAGGTATAACCGCTGCGACTAAATAAAGATTGTGCTCGCCACGGTAAACCATGTTGATCAAACAGGGCCTGTAAACCATTGGCCAACTGTTGCCCAAGCAGGGTGGATTTTTCATAAGCGGGTTTGGTTAATATTTCATTCAGTGCAACCTTTGCCGCGGCCATAGACAATGCATTACCAAATAAAGTGCCCCCTAAGGCTAAGCTGCCATTGGCACCTCGGGCATCTTGAGCATTGTCTGCTTCTAAATGGTTAGCAACAAAATCTGCAATCTCTTGCGTCATGCCATATACGCCGGTGGCAATGCCTGCTGCCACGGTTTTACCCAGTGTCAGCATATCCCCTTGAATATTCCAAGCGCGACTTAAGCCACCCCAAGCACAAATTTGAGTATGGGTTTCATCAATGATAAGTAGACACTGGTTTTGATCGCACAGTTTTCTTAAAGCATCAAAAAAACCTGGCTGCGGGTGCACTACACCAATATTGGTTAACGCCGGTTCACAGATGATGCAGGCAATGTCATGGTGCTTAAACGCATCCTCCACCGCCTCTAAATCATTAAACTCCACATGTACCGTGTGCTGATGAAAGTTATGACGAAAGCCCAGGCTGCGATCGTCATCAGGCTCGGCCATGGTGTCATCTATGTGGCCGTGATACTTACCATTAAACACCAGCACGGTTTGCTTTTGTGTATAGGCACGTGCAATGCGAATGGCTTCAATGTTGGCTGAAGAGGCGGATAACGTGTATTGCCAAAATGGTAAGCGATAACGCTCAGCCAGTGCCTCACTCACTTCGATACTGTCTTCAACCGGTAACAAAAACTGTGCACCTGTGGCCACCCGTTGCTGCACCGCCTCGACTAGTGCTTGCGGGCCATAACCACAATTCATACTTAAGTCTGCTTGATTCATATCGAGATATTGATGGCCGTCCACATCCCAGAAGTACGCACCCTTACCATGGCTGGCAAACATGGGGTTGTGAAAGTACAAACCGTCCATCCACGCACAGGGCACGCCATTTGGCATA
The DNA here is from genome assembly GCA_041546605.1 of Bermanella sp. Taxonomy (GTDB): domain Bacteria; phylum Pseudomonadota; class Gammaproteobacteria; order Pseudomonadales; family Oceanobacteraceae; genus Bermanella. The sequence continues at coordinate 2,488 of JBFEWA010000303.1, read as the reverse complement.
TGTTTTACTGCACGGGCAAGCAAGGCCGCAGACTTAGGCCTAGCTTGATGAAAACGCTTGTGTTCACGCTCATAAATAGATTGAACATGATCAGGTTGAATCCCTTGAGCGGCCATACTGACAAACCTTTCACTAAATAAGTCTAAGTATGGGTCATACTGGCAAGACTATCCTATATCCCTAAATAGATAGGGCATCCAAAATATCCGTTCACACGTACTATACTTAAACATCTGCATATTGAGTGACGGTGATGAATATTCTAATAAGTGGAGCCACTGGCTTAGTGGGCACGGCCTTGCGTCCATATTTAGAAAGCAAGGGTCATCAGGTTTATATATTGCATCGTAACCGCACAAGTGGCAGCTTCTACTGGCAACCGGATCAGGGGCAAATCCACCTAGATGAAAATATTCACTTAGACGCCGTCATCAATTTAAATGGCGTCAATATTGGGGATAAGCCTTGGAACGCGGCGCGCAAACACGCCTTGATCGAAAGCCGTGTGCAATCCACCCAATTATTAAGTGAGGCCATTAGCAAACGCTTTGACCCGCCACAGGTCTTAATTAACGCCAGCGCCATTGGCTTTTACGGTGATACCGGCGACAACCCAGTGGATGAAGCCAGCAGCCCAGGCAACAACTTCTTAAGCGAAATCGTCACCCAGTGGGAAGCGGCGGCCAAGCCTGCCCTCGACAAAGGGATTCGTACCGTATTTATTCGCAGCGGTGTGGTGCTCACGCCAACTGGCGGCGCCCTTAAAAAAATGCTGCTGCCGTTTAAGCTCGGCCTTGGGGGTAAAATTGGCAATGGTAAACAATTCATGAGCTGGATCAGCCTCACGGATGAACTGCGCGCCATTGAGTTCGTACTAAATCATGCCAACATTGAAGGGCCTGTTAATCTTGTGGCACCCGAACCTGTCACCAACGCCCAGTTCACTCGCACCTTTGGCCAAGTGATTAAACGCCCCACTCTGTTTCCAATGCCCGCCTTTGTGGTGAAAACCCTGTTTGGGGAAATGGGGGATCTTTTGCTGTTAGGCAGCAACCGAGTTTTGCCCAAAGTGCTCACCCAAGAAGGGTTTAAATTTCAACATCCAAATCTAAAAAGTGCATTAAGTTTTGAGCTAGATCGTCGTTAACAAAAATATAATTTTCACCATCTAGTAGAATTTAAAAAAAAGACTACTATACACAACATTGGCTCACGCTTAATGAGGTGGCCAGTGACACTTAAAATACCACCCAACCTTATGAGGAACATGTTGATGATTGTATGTAAAACCCTTGCGGAAAAACCAGGCGCCTAAGCTTTCGGTTTTCCGGCTTACCGGGGATTTGCCCCTTTCATAATTTGTTAGACGAGCAACCTAGTTGCTTGGGGTTTTATACATGAGTACATGTTTTACGTTGCCACAACTTGGCTGGCGCGGCTTCTTTCAAACTCAATTAAGTTTTGAAGAATTAGAATCCATGCATCCGGTTCGCATTAGCGAACACCACCGCAACCAATACCATTACCTGTCTCAAGACGGCGAAGGCATATTAGCCATTCAACCTAACATGCCCCCCATGACCGTGGGCGATTGGGTGCTGCTGGATGAGCAAGGACAATTTGATCGTTTACTGGAACGTCAGAGTTATTTCTCGCGCAAAGCCAGCGGCTCAAAAGTACAAGAACAAAGCATTGCCAGTAATGTGGACACGGTGTTTATCGTGGCCTCATTAAACGATGACTTTAATTTGAATCGTATTGAGCGCTATTTAGCCTTAACCCATGACGCACAAAGTGACCCTGTGGTGGTACTCACCAAAGCGGATCTGTGTGCCGACATTGATCAATATCTGGAGCCACTGCGCAAGCTGGATCACCACTTAATGATCGAAGTGGTAAACGCACTGGACGCTGACAGTCTGAAAGGTTTGCACGCTTTATGTAAAAGCGGCCAAACCATTGCTTTACTGGGCTCATCCGGTGTGGGGAAATCCACATTGGTGAATACCTTGCGCGGACTGAGCGCTGACGATTCAGCCGCCAGCGCCACCCAAGGCATTCGCGAAGACGACAGTAAAGGCCGACACACCACCACGTCTCGCCAACTGCATTTCCTACCACAAGGGGGATTGCTGCTGGACACACCGGGAATGCGGGAATTGCAATTGGCCGATTGCGAAGAAGGTTTACAACACACCTTCTCCGACATCACCGAATTAGCAAAAGGCTGTCGCTTTAGTGACTGCACCCATCAAGGGGAGCCAGACTGCGCCGTGAACCAAGCCATCGACGATGGGGATTTAGAACTGCGCCGCTTGCAAAGCTATTTGAAATTGCAACGGGAGCAAGCGTTGAATGCCGCCTCTTTGGCTGAGAAACGCGCCAGTGATCGCGCATTAGGTAAGTTTTACCGCAATGTGCAAAGCGATATGCGAGCCATGAAAAATCGTTAATGATTCATGCTGTGAAACAAAAAACCGCTTACCTT
>JBFEWA010000198.1:0-6156 GCA_041546605.1 Bermanella sp. | reverse complement strand
GCGCAGGGTGTGCCAAAGATTGTCCATTCCTACGCCGGTATTAACCGGATCAGGTTCTAGGGGTTCGCTAAGAAGACATCTCAGGCCGAGGCCTCCCCCTGGATTCAGAGGAGTTTACGTGATTTGGATATGGGAAAAAAGCATTAGAAGCCTTTAAGGGTTTTATCCTTTATTCGGGCTTCTTTAAGTGTGATGGCATTGCTGTTGCCATTTTTCTGCTTGGTTTCGAGTTTAATGAGTAGATAGTCGTAGTCCACGGCAAACCAGATGTGGGTGGATTCCTTTTTGTTGTCTTTAATTTGTGCGACTTCTACTGTGTTGATTTTGCCTTGTCTGGTTTTTAGTTGGCTGTGCTTGGTTACTTTGAAGTCATACTGTTTGAGGCGATTTTTGTACGCCACAGGGTAAGAAAATTCGGTTTTACCGGCTTTTAGATCCAAGCGGATTTGTTCTTGGTAGCTCAGGTTGTCTTGGATGCCAAGGGTGAGTTCGTAGTTGGCAAATTCTTCACGCTCCGGTACCCAGACTTCTTTTTTGCCCCAGTCGAAGCTTTGGGCGCGGCGCTTTTTTGATAAAAAACCGGATGTTTTGTAGCGATAGTTGTGCGGTTTGATTATGGCGTTTTCAATTGTGTATTGGGATTCTTCATGTAAGTCGGCAACGGATGAGTATGCCTCAAATGTCAGTTGCCATTGGCCGTTTTCTAATTGGGTTAGTGAGCGGGAGGCGTCCACCGTGATGGGAAACCATCCTGCTTTCCAAGTGGCTTCGTAGCTTGCTTGGTAAGGGGCGACTGAGATAGGTGTTGAATTGGTGGTGTCGTTTGCTAAAGATGAAAGGTGAAAAACAAACAGAGCAATGGTAACGATGTATTTAAACAAAGCATCCTGCCTAGTAACACGTGAATGAGTTATGAGTATAAGCGCAGTTGCTGTGTCCGTGCCAGCAACTGGCTAGAAATGTCTGTTCTAATTTGCAGTGAGCTGCAAGCCAGACTCAGGTAGGGGTTCGTTATCGAAATAAGCATCGCCTTTGAGCATGGAGATGCGGCCTTCTACAAACCATTTAACCGCAATGGGATAGATGATGTGTTCTTGCATTTGCACGCGGGTTTTTAGGCTGCCTTCAGAGTCATCATCTAGCACGGGTACCACTGCTTGAATGATGTTTGGGCCACCGTCTAGGTCTTCGCTGACAAAGTGCACGGTGACGCCGTGTTCTTTGTCGCCTGCTTCTAACGCACGTTTATGGGTGTTTAGCCCTTTGTACTTAGGAAGCAAAGACGGGTGGATATTCAGTAGGCGGCCTTTATAACGGCGTACGAAATCAGGCGTGAGAATGCGCATGAAGCCGGCCAAGACAACGAGGTCTGGGCCGAATTGGTCAATCTCGTGGATGAGTTTGCCATCGAATTCTTCGCGACTGGAAAATTCAGTGTGGTCCAGTACGGTGCTTGGGATGCCGAATTGCTCCGCGCGATCCAAGCCCATTACGCCTGGGCGATTACTGATGACGCCAACGATTTCACCGTCGATTTCTTTTTTCTGGCAGGCTTCAGCGATGGCTTGAAAGTTACTGCCAGATCCAGAGATTAAAACGACAATACGCGCCGGTTCTGCTTGTTCAGCTTTCACAGGGCTTATTCCTCGTCCACGCCTTTCACGATTACTTGAGCGTCACCTTCGTTGGCAGCTTCGATGCGGCCTACAAGGGTGGCAGTCTCGCCTTCGGCGTTTAGAAGATCGATGGTTTTTTGAGCGTCTTTTTCATCAACGACTACGATCATGCCTAAACCACAGTTAAAGGTTAGGTGCATTTCGTGCCAGTCGATGTTGCCTTTTTCTTGTAGCCAATCAAATACAGCAGGGCGATCCCATGCGGCGCTATCAAGAATACACTTGGTGCCTTCTGGTAATACGCGTGGAATGTTTTCGTACATGCCGCCACCAGTGATATGGCAGATGGAGTGGGCATCAATGCTCTCAAGCATTTTAAGGATTGGCTTAACATAGATGCGAGTAGGGGCCATTAGAGCATCCCCTAGGGTTTGACCATCTAGGTCTTGGCTTAAATCTGCACCGGATACTTCGATGACTTTACGTACCAAAGAGTAACCATTCGAGTGAACGCCAGAAGAGCGAAGGCCGATGATCACATCACCTGCTTTTACTTTGCTGCCGTCGATTAATTCGGCTTTTTCAGCCACGCCAACACAGAAGCCAGCTAGGTCGTAATCTTCGCCTTCGTACATGCCAGGCATTTCAGCTGTTTCACCACCTACTAGGGCGCAGCCAGACTGGATACAGCCTTCACCGATACCAGTTACCACACTGGTGGCCACGTCTACGTTTAATTTGCCAGTGGCGTAGTAATCTAGGAAGAATAGTGGCTCAGCACCACAAACGATCAAATCGTTCACACACATGGCCACAAGGTCGATACCAATGGTGTCGTGCTTGCCAAGATCCATGGCTAGGCGTAGCTTGGTGCCTACACCGTCTGTGCCAGATACCAATACAGGCTCTTTGTACTTGGTAGGTAGGCTGCAAAGACCTGCAAAACCGCCTAAGCCGCCCATGACTTCAGGGCGACGGGTTTTTTTAACCACGCCCTTGATGTTGTTTACAAGCGCGTTGCCTGCGTCAATGTCTACGCCGGCATCTTTATAGCTTAGTGACTTGTTTTGCTCGCTCATGTGGGCAGCCCTTTTATGCGGGAAAATATCGATGAGTAAAAAAGGTGGCGGATTTTACCACCTAGATAGCATTTTATAAATCATGCATGTGCTTTAGATGGCACTATTTGCACTTGGGTGCTGCATTTTTTTAAAAATTTGTCAGAATAGCCGCCAATTATAGAAATAAAGAACCACCAATGAAATTCCATCTCAGTGTTATTGCGCTTCTGCTTACTGTTTTTCCTGTCTGGGCTAAGCCTGTTTCGGGTCTGTATGATGCTCGTGTGCCCGTGCCTGATCAGCAATTATCCAGCCGCCAGCAAGGTGCGCAACAGGGGTTGATAGAGGTTTTGCAGAAAGTAAGTGGTTTTAGTGTGCCGGCCGACAACGAGGTGGTGGCGCGTGCCCTGAATATTGCGGATCAGTATTTGTATCAGTTCAGCTATGAAGCGGTACAAAAAGAAGAGTGGGATGCGTCCATTCCTCCGGGCTCTAGCTGGTTGAGGATGCGTTTTGAAGCACAGTCTATCCAGCGCATTATCAAACAAGCAGAATTGCCACTTTGGGGGAATAACAGGCCAACCGTTCTACTCTGGATCATGAAGGATCAAGGGGATAGGACAGTATTGATTGATGGTTCTGAAGATTTACTGGCAAATGCGGTGAAAAATGGTGCTGAGCGCCGTGGTATCCCAGTGGTGTTGCCAGTTTATGACTTAGAAGACTCGATGCGCTTGCCACAAGAAAGCCTGTGGGGCTTGTTTTCTGAGTCTATTTTGTCGGCCAGTAGACGGTATGATGCAGAATCCGTCATGGCTGCGCGCTTATTTAAAAATAAAGACGGCAACTGGGTAGGCCAGTGGCGTTTTTACTTCAAAGATCGTGAGTTTAATTATGACTTTGAAACAGAGGGTTTGAATCAACAAGTGCTGTCCGGCATGAGCGCTGCGGCTGAGATACTCGCCAATGCATTCGCCATTAAGCCCAGTGATGCAAGCAGTGGTGCACTGGCTATTAAAGTCGGTAATGTGGCGTCGTTGACCCAATACGCGGCATTGGTTAAATACCTAGAAGGGCTGACCATCACCAAAGATGTGTTTGTATCACGAGTTAAGGACAGCGATATGGAGCTGAGTCTAACCTTAGCGGGCACCCTTGCTCAGTTTCGTCAGGTGTTGGCTTTAGATCGTAAGTTGATTTTACAAGAACAGGTAGGGGCTGAGGCTTCAACGGCACAGAACGACCCGCTTGTTCCCCAATTAATTGAGTTTAAATGGCAGCCATAATTAGCCTATGAAGCAAACAATATTGAGGTACTTGCCCAATATCATTACCGGGTTGCGCTTGGTGGCAATTGTCCCTGTGGCCTTGTGTTTGTGGTATCAGGAATACGAAGTGGCCTTGGTATTGTTTGCTATTGCAGGGGTGTCTGATGGGGTGGACGGGTATTTGGCCCGTCGATTTCATTGGGAAAGCCACTGGGGGGCGGTTATGGACCCTCTTGCTGATAAGTTGCTCTTGGTGACAACAGCAGCCATTTTGGTCACAAAGGGCATTTTACCTTTGTGGCTATTTGTAATCATGATGGGCCGTGATCTTATGATCGTAGGTGGCGCAGCCTTGTTTAGGTGGCGTTTCGGGCCATATGAAGTCACGCCGTCTCGCTTGGGTAAAGCCAGTACATTCTTTCAAATCCTGTTGGTGCTGAGTTTGCTTATTCACGCGGCCTTTGGTTTGTTGAGTGAAGAGCAACTGGAAGCCCTGATATTACTCACTGCCAGTATGACGTTAATCAGTGGTACACATTATTTTTACATCTGGGTAAGGAAAGCCATCCATGTCTAATGTTTTGCAGTTCAGCTATAAGCCGTTTCTCGCACTGTTGCTTATCGTTTTGCTGGGCTGGCTGTTGTTTAAGCTGGAGCCTGTGTTGATGCCGTTTATTGTGGGCGGGCTATTGGCCTATCTTGGTGATCCTGTGGCAGACAGGCTGGAAGCCAAGGGGTTTAGTCGTACCTGGGCGGTCATTATCTGCTTTATTGTTTTGACCTTGGTGTTTCTGGGCGCCTTGCTGATATTTGTGCCCCTGATTATTCATCAATTGAAAGTGGTGTATGGGCAACTGCCTGCTGTATTCGAGTGGTTTAAGTTAGTGGTACAGCCTTGGTTGATTGAAACCTTGTCGCTAGAGGCGGGTGTGTTTGATGTTGACCATATCCGCCAAAATATTCTTAAGCAGTGGGGCAGCACACAAGATATGTTGGGGGCGGTGGCCTCTAAGGTAACGTCGTCAGCAGGGAACTTCATTGGTTTTGTGGTGAATCTAGCCTTGGTGCCTGTAGTGGGTTTTTATCTGCTGCGGGACTGGGATATTTTGATGGCTAAGTTACTTAAAATGCTACCAGTGCGATACCAGGGGACGTCAAAGACGTTAGGTCAGGAATGCAATGAAGTGGTCGGTGCCTTTTTGCGTGGGCAATTGTGGGTGATGGCGGCGCTGGCGGTGATATACGGTATTGGTCTTTGGATTGTGGGGTTGAAGCTAGCCTTGCTGGTTGCTGTGATTGCTGGTTTAGCCAGTATTGTGCCTTATATGGGATTTGCTATTGGTATTTTTGCGGCCATGTTAGCGGGGTACTTTCAATTTGGCTTTGATTGGCCGCTGTTGTTTATTTTAATTGTGTTTGCCTTTGGGCAAGTCATTGAAACTGTGGTTTTAACCCCCATCTTGGTGGGAGACAAAATAGGGCTGCACCCAGTGGCGGTAATCTTTGCGATTATGGCAGGTGGGCAGTTATTTGGTTTCATGGGTGTGATATTGGCGCTGCCTGTCTCAGCAGTAATTGTGGTACTCTTACGCCATATTCATGAAATTTACAAAGATACAGAGTTTTATTCGGAAAGCTGATGGCATCTATACAGGTTGTAGAGCAGCTGCCTTTAAGAGTGCAGTTGCGTGATGAAGCGACATTTGAAAACTTTTACGCCAAGCAAGATCTGGAAGCGGTAGAGCAGATCAAGCTTGCAGCTAAAGGCGAAGGCGAGCAGAGCATTTATGTGAGCGGTGGTATTGGCTCTGGTTGTAGTCATTTGCTCCAGGCTGCTTGCCATGAGGCGCAAGCCAAAGGGCTGAATAGCGTGTATTTGCCACTGGATGAACTGGTTGGCTACTCGCCAGCTGTGTTCGAAAGCTTAGAGAACCTTCCCTTAATTGCTTTAGATAACTTGCAAGCCATTGCAGGGGATGTGCAGTGGGAAGAAGCATTGTTTCACATGTTTAATCGTGTGCGCGATGCTGGTGGTCGCATGTTATTTACTGCGGATAAGTCCCTTGACGAGTTAGGCGTGAAATTGCCGGATTTACTATCCCGTTTAAAATGGGGATTGGTTTATGAATTCGATGATCCGGATGAAGAATTTAAGATGGCGTCGCTGCAGTTGCGTGGTCATAACCGTGGTTTAGAAATCACCGCCGATGT
>JBFEWA010000073.1:0-10920 GCA_041546605.1 Bermanella sp. | reverse complement strand
GCAGTGGCAAAAAATCTACTGGCAAGATCCCTTCTTAATTGAATCCATGTTGACTGATGAACAGCGCATGGTGCGCGACAGTGCTCGCCAGTACGCCCAGCAATCTCTGCAGCCTCGCGTGCAGCAATCCTTCCGTGACGAATCCACCGATGCTGCCATCTTTAAAGAAATGGGGGCCATGGGTTTATTGGGCTCCACCATTCAAGGTTATGGCTGCGCTGGGGTGGATTACATTAGTTATGGTTTAAGCGCCCGCGAAGTGGAAAAAGTGGACTCAGGTTATCGCTCCATGATGAGTGTGCAGTCGTCTTTGGTTATGTATCCCATTTATGCCTTTGGCACAGAAGCGCAACGAGAAAAATACTTACCGAAACTGGCCAGCGGTGAATGGATTGGTTGCTTTGGTTTAACCGAACCGGATCACGGCTCGGACCCAGGTGGCATGATTACCCGCGCACGCAAAGTGGATGGCGGTTATCGCATCACCGGTAGCAAAATGTGGATCACCAACAGCCCCATTGCTGATGTGTATGTGGTGTGGGCCAAAACCGATGACGACGCCATTCGTGGTTTTATTTTAGAAAAAGGCATGGAAGGGTTATCCGCACCCAAGATTCAGGGCAAGCTGGCCCTACGCACCTCCATCACAGGGGAAATTGTGTTGGATGACGTGTTTGTGAGTGACGAGCAATTACTGCCTAACGTGAGCGGATTGAAAGGGCCGTTTTCGTGTTTGAACAATGCCCGTTACGGCATTGCTTGGGGAGCCATGGGTGCCGCCGAAGCCTGTTGGTTTACCGCCCGCGAATACACATTAGATCGCAAACAATTTGGTCGCCCGTTAGCCGCAACACAGTTAGTACAAATGAAACTGGCCAACATGCAAACGGAAATCAGCTTAGCGCTAGTGGCCTGTCATCGCGCCGGTGAACTCATGGGTGCCGGCGAGATTTCCCCAGAACTGATTTCCCTGATTAAACGCAACTCCTGCGGCAAAGCCTTAGAGATCGCCCGCACCGCCCGCGACATGCTCGGCGGTAATGGCATCAGTGACGAATACCCCATCATGCGTCACATGGTGAACTTAGAAGTGGTGAACACCTATGAAGGCACCCATGACGTACACGGTTTAATTCTTGGTCGTTGCCAAACTGGCCTTGCTGCGTTCTAACAAAGGAGATCGCTATGGCCCAGGCGCTGGATCATCTCAAAGTGTTGGATCTTTCCCGTATTCTGGCAGGCCCTTGGGCCAGCCAGATCTTAGCGGACTTCGGCGCGCAAGTAATTAAAGTGGAGCGTCCCGAGAGCGGCGATGACACCCGCACCTGGGGGCCGCCGTTCATGCCCGATGCCCAAGGAGAAAACACCAGCGAGTCGGCATACTTCATGGCGGCCAATCGCGGCAAGCAATCCATCTGCATTGATATCACCACTGCAAAAGGCCAAGCCCAAGTTAAACGCTTGGTCCAAGAATGCGACATTGTCATCGAGAATTACAAACAAGGTGGTGCCGCCCATTACGGCTTGGACTACACAACCTTAAGCGCTATCAACCCGAAACTTATCTATTGCGCCATTACCGGCTTTGGTCAAACCGGCCCGTATAAAGATCGCCCAGGTTACGATTTTTTAGTGCAAGCCATGGGCGGGTTAATGAGCATCACAGGGGAGGCCGAAGGGGAGCCGCAAAAAATTGGCGTAGCGTTAACGGACATTATGACAGGGCTCTACGCCACCATTGGTATCTTGGCGGCACTGGCGGAACGTGAAAAATCCGGACTCGGTCAGTATGTGGATTTGGCATTGCTGGATGTGACCGCCGCGTCTCTTGCCAATCAAGCCACCAATTATTTGGTGGGCAACATGGTGCCGAAAAAACTGGGCAACGCCCACCCAAACATCGTGCCTTATCAAGCTTTCGCCACCAAAGATGGCCACTGCATTGTGGCCGTGGGTAACGACGGGCAATTTAAACGCTATTGTGATGTGATTGGGTTAAGCCAACTAGCGAATCATCCTGACTATTGCACCAATCCATTACGGGTAAAAAACCGAGACGCTTTAGTGGCCATATTGCAAAGCCAGATGCTAAGCAAAACCCGCGACGAATGGCTTGGCTTATTAGAACAAGCCAAAGTGCCTTGCGGGCCCATCAATAACATTGATGAAGTGTTTCAGCATCCGCAAATTTTAGCCCGTGATATGCGCGTGAACATTCCACACCCGCTAAACCCGGATTTAGAACTGCCCGGCAACCCCATTAAATTATCACGCACACCGGTTCGCTATGATCGCCCACCGCCATTATTGGGGGAGCATCAACAGGACATCACAAAGCAATTTAATTTAGACGATTAATCGTGGGGCCATTGTCGTGGGCGAGGGTGGATGATGTTCCATTCATCGCGGCGAAACTCATCCATAAAGTAATGCACATCGAGAAATTTTTCGTCATCCCAACCGGCCACCACTTGCGCGGTGGCTTCAAAAACTTGAGCCGTCATATCCCACACCACATGGGTAAAACAAAACTCCCCTAAACGGAATTTAATGCGCATATTGGTATGTGGCTGAAACGGAACATGCAAGCGCCGTGTGGCAAAACCGCACTGGTCTTTGCCTTCGTTCCAGACTTCTATGGTGAAATACACTTCATAACGATCCATGTATTGAGTATAGACGGGCAATCGCCTAACCCATGCCTAACATGCCGCGAAAACCACCTCTTAACCTTGCCTGTCAAACTGGAACTTATCCGCCAAAAAGACTTCCAAGAGCCATTGAAATCGTCTCTAATGGCCTCATATTAATTTCACGTTCAACTAGGACAAAACGAACATGATGCGAATCTTATTATTCCTTGCTACCAACCTCGCCGTGGTGTTGGTTGCCAGTGTCACCCTGAGTATTCTGGGTGTGGGCAGCTACATGAATGCCCAAGGGTTGGATTACAACAATCTGCTAATCTTCTGCTTGGTCTTCGGTATGGCCGGCTCTGTGGTGTCTTTGCTCATGTCCAAGTGGATGGCAAAGCGCTCCATGGGGGTTCATATCATCGAGCAAGCCAGTAACGCCGATGAGCAATGGCTATTAAGCACAGTAAAAGAATTGTCACAAAAAGCCCGTATCGGCATGCCAGAGGTAGGCGTATTTGCCAGTCCACAGGCTAACGCCTTTGCCACAGGTTGGAACCGTAACAATGCCTTAGTGGCCGTGAGTACAGGCTTGCTCAATAAGATGAGCCGTGAAGAAGTAAAAGCGGTATTGGGCCATGAGATTGGCCACGTGGCCAACGGCGACATGATTACCCTAACCTTGATCCAAGGTGTGGTGAACGCGTTTGTTATGTTCTTTGCACGCATCATTGGTAATTTTGTGGATAAAGCCGTGCTGAAAAATGATAGCGGCCGTCCAGGGTTTGGGTTTTATATCGCCACGTTTGTGGCCGAAATGATTTTAGGTATTTTGGCCAGCACCATCGTGTTCTGGTTCAGCCGTCGTCGTGAATACCGTGCTGACATTGCCGGTGCCGAATTAGTGAGCCCTGCGGCCATGGTGAGTGCCCTTGCGCGCTTGCAAGCGGAATACAATCAGCCAAGTGACATGCCAGATGAAATGGTGGCCTTTGGTATCAGCGGTGAATTGAAAAACGCCCTAGGTGGCTTGTTCATGAGTCACCCTCCGTTAGATAAACGCATCAATGCGCTGAAACAACGCTACGCAGGTTAACTTGCACGGCAACGAAAAACAAAAAAGGCGATGGAAACATCGCCTTTTTTATTGCCTGTCATTTCGCTTTCTTTACTGGCTCGCCACCACACACTGATTGCGCCCACCTTCTTTGGCTTGATACAGGGCCTTATCCGCCAGCTCAAATACCTGCTGATGACTTAGGCCCTGTTTAAAGCTGGCCACCCCACAGGAGATGGTAATCTGTACGCGCACCCCCTTAAAATGAAACGGGCTATTGGCCACTTCTTGTCGAATTTTTTCTGCCACTTGTAAGGCCGCTTGGCTATCAGTGCCCGGTAAGATCACCACAAACTCTTCACCACCATAACGGGCTAACAAGTCACTTTGCCGCGTGCCTTTTTTCACCTGACGACTAATCAGTTGCAACACTTTATCGCCCGCTTGGTGGCCATAGTTATCATTGATGCTTTTAAATTTATCCACGTCACACACGATTAAACTTAAGTCTCCGCCGTAACGCACAAAACGCTGATATTCTTTTTCAATGTACGCGTCATAGGCCCCTCGATTCGGCAATTTTGTGAGGCTATCCACCATGGCTTTAGCTTGGCTTTTACTTAATTGCTCTTTTGCCGATTCTAATTCTTGCTCCATGCTGGTTAAGCGATCACTCAACTCTTTGATATGCGCTTCGAATGTCTTTTCGCGGTTTTGTTGCTCTAATTTAAAAATATCCAAGGTAGCAAACACACGATCCAATTGATGACTCACCGAGCCTTTTAGATTTTTCGGGCTGTCACTGACATCGCTTAATACTTGTTTAATGTCATCCAAATGGCCACGCATCTTGTCATCAAAGTCTTTGGATGCGGTGCGAAAGTTTTGCTCTAAATCCTGGCCTTGCACCAACCAGTTTTGTAATTCACTTAGACGCTCATTTAAGCTTTTTAAAAACGCTTCGAATTCTTCTTGCTCGGTACCTAATGCACTGACCACCAACTCAGCGAGCACTTCCAATGCCGGTACAATTTCATACAGGTTTAAACCTTCTTGCACCTTACCCAATAAGTGCATGGCTCGGGGTTGTTCAATATTAGGAAGGGTTAATTTGGGGATGAGATTTTCCAAAACCTTACTGGCTTCTGAGGTGACGCTAAGCAAACCCTTTTCTGAGGATTCCGGAATGCGGTAACTGGCTTCGCTCTCTGGCGGTTCATGGGCATTGGTTGTAGGCGCGCCTACAGCAGAAGAGGCTGAGTCCTTATTAAACAAACGACTCAACAAGCCACCACTATTGGATGAGGAAGAGGAAGCGCCTGACGCTGACACCAAGGCATCCGCCCATTGCGTCACCACACTGGTTAAAGCCATGAGCAAGTCCACCTTATCCATTTGGCGCACTTGCTTGCGTACCTTGGTGAGCTCTTGCATCAAATCTTTGGGAATGCCTTCGTGGCCTGTCTCAATATCCACCAATGCTTGAGTGATCTGCCCTTGAAAGCCTTCTTGGCGTGACTGCCAACGTTCAAATCCAGATTCGATTTTTTCCAGTATGCGGGAAAGGCCCGTTAAACTTTCGCTGCGCAAAAAATCCCGTAGCGATTCTAGCTGGCTGTCCATGTCGGCATCGCGGCCTTCGGCCACAATGGATAAACGAATAATCGCCCGTCGCATTTGACCTAATTGGTCTTCAAAACGCTTCTCGAGCTTTTCATTTTCATCTATGAGATCAAGGTATTTATTTTTCCAGCGGTCGCTATCGTTGCTCATAACCCCCCCTTTATTCCCTTAGTATAGGGGAGGATTTCAAGCTTGCTGCATACTTGTGGGACGTTCTACTTCCATGGCGATGGGCAAATGATCCGATACGGAAATATCCAGCACCCCGACCCGTTTAACCTTAACCGAATCGCTCACTAAGATATGATCCAATCCCTTGATCGGACGCCAACTAGGAAAGGTTTGTAAATCATCTGCCACCGGCTGTAGAGCCAAATCTTTTAATGGGCTAGCGTGGAGCAAGTGCTCAGCATGGGTATTCATGTCCCCCATCAAGACCACATGCTTATGCGTGCCAATAAGCTCGCGTATGCGGCGCAGTTGACGGTTTTGCCCCCCCTTGCTTAGGGCAAGGTGCATAACGATCACCATGAGGGCGTCAGCCCCTTCACCGAAGGTCATAACAATGGCGCCACGACCAGGCAGCACCCCTGGCAGTTTATGGTAGGCCACGCTCGTGGGTTCTTCACGGCACAGCACACCATTGCTGTGCTTGGCCACGGGACCAAAGTTACGATTAAGCTGCTGGAACCAATATGGAAAGCCGGCCTTGCGCGCTAAGAATTCCACTTGATTGATAAAACCGGAACGAAAGCTGCCACCGTCCGCTTCTTGAATGGCCACCAAATCAAAGGCCGACATAATTTGAGCGATACGCAACAGCGCCAGTTTGCGCTTAGGCACAGGCAACAAGTGCTGCCAACTCTTGGTGAGGTAATGATGGTAGCCCCCAGTTTCAATACCCACTTGGATATTAAAACTGAGCAGCTTGAGACTGCTGGGGTCTGCTTGCTGAAAATCCGCTAAAGATAAACTGCCAACCTGTGCCCCAGACTTCATGGATTAGCTCTTGCGCGCTTGGCGCTCTTTTTCGATGAGGAAGTTCACCACATCTAACACATTGTCTTCGCCACCAGCACTGGTGGCATTCACCATGTATTTACCGTTTACGATCACAGCTGGCACACCGCTGATGGCCCAGGTACGCACCATTTGATCCGCCATTTTCAACTGACGACGCACACCAAATGAGTCATCAAACTTATCAAAGTCAGCTTCGCTTACACCGTATTTGGCTAAGAATTCTTTTTGATCATCTTTATCCAATAACGGGTTACGCTTTTTATGGATTTCATCAAAAATCGCTTGGTGTACCTTGTCGTTCACCTTAAGGGCTTGAGTTAAATAAAATAAGCCCGCGTGGATTTGCCACTGACGGCTGAATTGCGCCGGTAATTGATAGAAGTCCACATCCGCTTGTAGGAATTTCTTCCAAGCCTGAACCTTAGGTTCAAAGTGGTTACAGTGACCACAGCCATACCAGAATACTTCCACTACTTCGATTTTCTTAGGGTCACGGGCCATGGTGGTGTTAGCCAGCACCTTATAGTGTTGTCCGGCAACGTACTGTTCGGCATGACCTAAAGCCGCTGTCATCAACAGCAAGGCCGAAAGGGCAAGGTTGCGCAAAGTCATAAACAAATCCTTGATCAATATTAACGTTTATCTGTTAGTGGCGCTTAGCCTAAAGGGAGAGGGGGATTTGAACAAGTATTAAGGTCAAAGTTCAATAAATTCTTTATGAAATTAACAAGCAACCCCATACCAGCAAGCGGCTTTACTCCTCACGGTACTGAACTTCATCTTTATTATGATTGCTGCTTGCCGAGCCATTTTTGCAGAATTTTCGTCAATACCTGAGGATCCACAGGCTTGGAAATATAATCATTCATACCTGCACGAAGACACTGATCCTTATCCCCTTTAAGGACATTCGCTGTCATGGCAATAATAGGCACATCATGGTTTAGCACTTTTGACTGTCTATCGCGAATCTGCACACTGGCTTCAAATCCACTCATTATGGGCATTTGGCAATCCATAAACACGAGGTCATAGTGGGATGTTTCAAGTCTCTCGACCCCTTCTTTGCCGTTTTCTGCCAATTCAACTTGTAAGCCAAAATCCTCCAGTTGCGATTGTGCCACCATTTGATTTATGGGATTGTCCTCCACAACCAGTACTTTGCCATGAAATTGCGGTATCTCAGAATGTGTATTCTCTAAATGCTCACTCACATCCTCCACTGCTGCGGATTCGTCTTTAATCATGTGGTCAGCAGGTACCTCACCATTGGCAAGTCTCAACGTGAACCAAAAGGTTGATCCGTCCCCAGGATGACTCGTGACACCAATTTCACCCCCCATCATCTCTACTAACTGCTTACTGATAGCCAAACCTAAGCCCGTTCCGCCATAGCGACGCGTAGTGGAACCATCGGCCTGCTGAAAGCGTTGGAACAACCTTGCTATTTGCTCTTCGGTCAAACCAATCCCGGTATCATTAATTTCAATACGCACTTGCGTTTCTTGAGTGCCTTGAGGTTGTAAACTATACGTAATGCTGATTTCGCCTTGCTCTGTGAACTTAATAGCATTACCCAAAAGATTGGTCAGAATTTGTCGAATACGCCCGGCATCAGCATGTAGCCAATTCGCTTCTGTTGGGGGCTCAGAGCAGGTTAGCAACAACCCTTTTTCCTCTGCCCGAAATTTCATAACAGACACCAATTCTTGAATTAATTGGTGAATATCAAATGTCACCGGTTCTAAATGCAGCTTGCCCGCTTCTACTTTTGAGAAATCTAGAATGTCATTGATGATGCTCAATAAGGATTCCGCACTGCTTTTAACGGTTGAAACAAATTTAATCTGTTGCTCATCAAGCTTGGTGCGCAGCAACAAATTAATCATGCCGATTACGCCATTCATGGGTGTGCGAATTTCATGACTCATGTTGGCAAGAAACTCACTTTTTGCCTCATTCGCCACTTCTGCTTTAATCACAGCCTGCTCAAGTTTCTCCATAGAGCGCTTACGATCCGTAATGTCGTAATTAATACCGATCATGCGTTCGGCTTCGCCATTTTCATCACGTTGCACTTGCGCATTTGCTTTGATATGTCGAATCTCTCCAGAGGGCCATAACACTCTAAATTCAATATCAAAATCCTTCTCATTATTCAGCGCTTGCTGAAGCGCCAAATGGCTGCGTTCAAGATCATCTGGATGCAATCCATTTTGCCATGCTTCGTATGCACCAGTGAATTGATCCTCACTGATGCCATACAACCTGTACATCCACTTATCCCAAATCAATTTATTTTCTTTGACATAATAATCCCACACCCCAATGCCAGCGGAATCGGTAGCCAACGATAAACGATTATTGAGTGTGCCAATTTTATTACTCAATGCACTGGATGCACTTTTAAAATTTCCCACTAATTGCTCTATTTCTTCAATATTAGTGCGTGGCCAAACAATATCTCTGTTATTTTCAATTTGATCAGGCAAGTTGGCAGAAATATTCGCCAATCTTTGTAACGGTTCTGTGAGCATTTTGCTGATCATAGAAGCTATTAAAAGCAGGGGAATTAGCAACAGCGCCACCACCATCAAACCCAGAATGGATGACACATAAAACTCAGACTGCAATGGTGCTAAGAGGTATTCAACTTGTAATTTCCAGCTTGTCCCATTAATAGGAATACTGCTAAAGAAAGAAGCATTTTTCCAAATTTTCATCACTGAGATATTACTTGTGGTATTAGGCACGTGTAGATAAACATCATCTAACTCTGTTGCTAAACGCTGGCCTGTAAATGCAGCAGGTTTTGTTAATGGCGGCTTGCTAGGATCATTAGATACAATGACCTTACCCGTTGAGTCTATCAGCGTGATGATCAATACATCCTTGTAGCCATGCTCAGTTACATTCTTTTGCAAGCGCTGTAAATCTAATGCCCCCAGTGCAAAATGTGACAACCCCTTATCTTTCATAACGGGTACAGATATGGTGACGATCGGTTTGGATGTGCCTCCTCGCCCTTGAAAGACATCGGAAATGACTGGCTGGCCATCGTTAGCTAGCGCTTTGAAATAGTCTCGGTCTGAAAAATTCAACCCTATGGTTGACTGACCCTCTGCATTGACCGCAGGGTAAAACCCAATGGTAGTGGCTTGCTCATTCGCAACATACACATTAATAAAGTCGGGAAATAAACTCTTGATGCGCCCCATTTGTTCCTGCAGCGCTTGTGACGGCTTTAAGCCAAAACTATCAGGCAGTTGCGCAAGAGCAAAAACGGCTCCCAAATAGTCTTGAACCCATTGCGTCGTCTGCCTTTGCAAGCTGACCGCTTCGACTTCTACTTTTTTGGCTAACTGTTTACTGCGATTGAGGTTCTCACGATAACTATCAACCAATAATATGGTTAGCATCGGCAGCATTAAAAAAAATGCAATGGCATTAAAAATCAAACCTTTATAGGAGTAGTTTAAGACACCCTTAAAGCCATACCTGTGCATTGCAGGAAGATACAATATCAGGCTAGCCAATAGGGCATTAAATACGCCATTAATTGATTGCTTAAGAACAATTAACAATACAGCTTGGGCACTCAGACCCATCACCACACCGTAAAAGAGCACCACAGAAACCGAGCCCAATGACAACCAATAAACCGCATCGACTAATACGATATTGGAATGTCCACGCCGCATGGCAAGTCCAATCCAAAGAGCCTCTAAAGTAAAGATAATAACGGCGTAGGGGTGATTCCATAAGAAAAAGGTATAACTGGCCGACAGCACCGCAACCAATCCGCCCCAACGCAGTCCCAGCAACACAATAGCAAGGGTGCTAAAGATACTGCCAAAGATAAACGCAACACCAAACGCAATAGGCAGGGCTAAATAGTTTCCTAAAAAACCTAAGCATGCTAACAGTAAAGCAATCCATAGTGCTTTCGACGTGATTACAGCGTTCATGGACTCTGGCGTGTTACCTATCTAGATGGACTGTGGGTCATGGGCAAAGAGCTTAGCTCTTTTTATCTAGTCTAGACTAACTTTGAGCAGGTTGAGTATAGGGCTCTGCAGGACAAGCGCTTTTCGTAGGCATAAAAAAAGAGAACCACCTGGGTTCTCTTTTTTGGCTTAGACGTCACTATTTAAAATAGCGAACTCCAGCGACTAGTGAAGACCTTGAATGTAAGCTGCAACCGCCGCTACTTCTTTGTTAGACATACGACCAGCGATGTCACGCATCACTTTGCTCGCGTCATTGTTACGCTTGTCTTCTTGGAAGCTCACTAACTGAGCCTTGATGTAGTCAGCGTGTTGACCACCTAGAGCAGGGTAAGCTGCAGCAGACATGCCTGAACCATCTGGACCGTGACAGGCTAAACACGCCGGTACGCCAGTGGCCATATTACCTGCACGGTAGATTTTCTCACCTAGTGCTACTTTGTCTTTATCGGCATAACCAACAGTACGCTTCTTACCGGCGAAATACGCTGCTAAATCGGCCATTTGTTGATCATTTAGGCCCGCTACCTGACCTTTCATGATGGCGTTGTCACGCGCACCGCTTTTAAAGTCTTTT
>JBFEWA010000008.1:0-22859 GCA_041546605.1 Bermanella sp. | reverse complement strand
GCCGTACATGGGCCACTTAAAGATCCTGGTGGTTTCAACTTTCCTGAGTCGGCCATGTTTTCTGACTCCGCCATATTACCCCTGTTGCATGAAGACTACCGTTTAACCATTGCCATCTTCTTTGGCTTATTTGCAATGGTGGCCATCTGGACACTGCTTTCGCGCAGCTGGCTAGGATTTCAAATTCAAGTACTCGGGGAGGACAAAGCCGCTGCCAAATACGCTGGCTTTAAAGAAAACACCTTAGTGTGGTTTGCACTGTTAGTTTGTGGCGCGCTAGCCGGTTTAGCCGGTGTGAGTGAAGTCACCGGCCCGATTGGCCAGCTCATTCCTTATATTTCACCTGGCTATGGTTATGCCGCCATCATCGTTGTGTTTTTAGGGCGCATGCACCCGCTGGGAATTTTATTTGCCAGCATGTTAATGGGGCTTACCTATATGGGCGGTGAAATGGTGCAAATTGAAATGAGCCTGCCTAAGTCCATCACCGGATTATTCCAAGGCATGTTGTTGTTCTTTTTATTAGCCAGCGATTTATTAATTGGTTATCGCATTGTGAAAGAAGCACCTGCGCAGACTGAAACGCCATCCACCTCTAGCGTTTCTGCTTAAGAATTTAAAAGGTAAAAACATGGACATTGATTTAATCACCAATATTTTATACGCCACCATTCGTACCGGCACACCACTCATCTTAGTGGCCTTCGGCGAAATGGTGTGTGAAAAATCCGGCGTTCTTAACCTTGGCCAAGAAGGCATGATGCTCATGGGAGCAGTTATCGGCTTTGTGGCCGCTGTGACCACTGGTAGTTTATTTTTCGCCATTTTAATGGCCATTTTAGCGGGCATCTGCATGTCGCTACTGTTTGGTTTTTTATCCATCACCTTGGTTTCCAATCAAGTGGCCAGTGGTTTAGCCCTCACTATTTTTGGCGGTGGCTTAAGTGCTTTTATCGGTGCCAACTACGTGGGCATTGGCATTGATGGCATTGAGCCGCTGGCTATTCCTTTATTAAGTGATATCCCGGTTATTGGTAAGGCGTTATTCCAGCAAGACCCATTAGTCTACTTTTCATTCTTTATGTTTGGGCTTTTGTACTTTGTGCTAACCCGCACCCGCATTGGTTTAAAACTTCGCGCCGTTGGTGAAAACCCAGAAGCCGCCAACAGCATGGGCATTCATGTGCATGGTGTGCGCTATTTAGCTGTGATGTTTGGTGGCGCCATGGCGGGCCTTGCCGGTGGATATTTATCTTTGGCTTACACACCACTTTGGAGCGAAGGCATGACGGCCGGTAAAGGCTGGATTGCATTAGCACTGGTGGTTTTTGCCAGCTGGAAAGTGGGTCGCATCATGCTAGGTGCTTATTTATTTGGTGTTGCCAGCATCATGCACTTAATCCTACAAGGCACAGGATATGAAATCTCACCGAGTATTTTAGCCATGTTGCCTTACGTGGCCACCATTGCGGTATTGGTTTTACTTTCTAGCAACCAAACCAAGGCCAAGCTCAGCGCGCCTATGTCATTGGGTGTGCCGTATCGACCGCAACTATAAAAACCGTTTTAAACCGAATTTTCTGCAAACACATTAAATACACACAACATAAAAGCAAAACACAACGGAGAAAAAAATGAAAAAGACTCTATTGACTCTAGCCAGCGCTGCACTGCTTAGCTCAGCAGCACAAGCGGAACAATTCTGGAGTGATACCAGCATTTCTGTTCTAGAAGGCAGCAACTACACCAATGCCTTTTCTGGTGAAGATGAATCGTACACCACCACCACGCTAGAACACGTTTCTGGTCATAGCTGGGGCGGTTTATTCATGTTCGTGGATCGTCACGTGGGTGATGCTACCGAAACTTACGCCGAAGTGAGCCCTAAATTTTCTTTGGTAAAACTAGACGGCTTTGTTTCTGGTATTAATGCAGCCATGACCTATGAAAGTGGCTCTAGCCAGTTTGCCAACTTTGATAACTACCTTTACGGTGTAGGCTTAGATTTGTCTATCCCAGGCATGAACTTCGCCTCTGCCACCTTCTTACGTGCCTACAATGATCTTGGTGGCGACGATAACCAAATCACCCTAACCTATGGTGCCTCTAGCGGTAACTTCAACATTGATGGTTACGTGGATTACTCATTTGGCAATGATACTGCTGAAGATCAATTAATGATTAACCCACAAATCACTTATAACGTTGGCCCACTACTAGGCATCTCCAACAAAGTGAAACTAGGCATTGAATACTTCTACTGGCAGAACAAAATTGGCCAAACAGAAGATCAAAACTCTGTTAGCCTACTGTTAAAAGCGCACTTGTAATCCAAGTTAGCGGTTTAACCTGCAAAAGGGCCACATATCGTGGCCCTTTTCATTCATAGGATAATTTTTACCCTTTACGCTAGCTGTTGTATCATTGCCCCATACGACTAGGAAGGCTGTACCTGTGAGTAATATTGAAACCCCAAAGAAAAGCAAAATCCGTGAGCGTAATAGCGAGCAAATTCTTAAAGCCGCCGAAGAGGAATTTGTATTACACGGTTATAAAGGCACCAGCATGCAGTCTATCGCTGACCGCGCAGGCCTCCCCAAGGCAAATATCCATTATTACTTCAAAAACAAAGCCAACCTGTATCAAGCGGTACTAGAAGACATTCTGGGAAATTGGAATCAAATCTTAGATGACATGAGCCCGGAAAGTGACCCTAAAGAAGTATTAACGCGATTCATCCGCAGTAAAATGCAACTGTCATACACCAACCCTAATGGCTCCAAAATCTTCGCTATGGAGATTATCCAGGGAGCGCCACACTTAAAAGAATACATTAGCAAAGACATGCGTGTGTGGGTCAAAGAAAAGACCAATGTGATTCAAAGCTGGATTGATCAAGGCAAGATGGCCCCGATTGATCCCACCCATCTGATTTTTATGATTTGGGCCACCACCCAGCATTATGCGGATTTCAGCACCCAAGTACTGGAAGTCATGAACCGTAGAGAATACGAAAGAGATGACATCGAGCACATCTCCGCATTCTTAACCAACATGATTCTTTCTGGTTGTGGTTTACATACCCCGCAACGTTAACTTGCCCATTCAACACCCATAAAAAAAGGTGACCAAGTCACCTTTTTTTATGCTTTGTAGATGGCTAAAACTAGGCCTTAGCGTCCACTTCCACCGGTACCTTGGTTTTATTGGCCAGTAACATGGCAAACACGGCACCTGTGACAAACATACTCAAGCTATAACAGGTTGCGGCAATGGCCATTTCAGTATTCTGCAATAGCGTTAATGCAATCACGATGGCTAGGGTGCCATTTTGAAAGCCCACTTCAATACCAATCGCCTTGCTTTGGGCTTCGTTCAGATTAGCAATTTTAGCGATGAAGTAACCCAGCATCATGCTGACAATATTCAGCACGATGGCCGCTAATCCGGCTTGTGCGAAATAGGATGCCATATTATTAAGATTTTGCAGAACAATTAGCGCCACGATAAAAAACAAAAACAAAATTGAAAATATCTTTACCGGCTTTTCCGCTTTCTTAGATAACTCTGGCCTTTTATGATTAATGTACATGCCAAGGCAAATGGGAATAATGGTGATCACCACTAACTGAATAATGGTTTTAAGCACAGGCAATTGAATGTATTCCTCTTGCCCCATGAGCAAGCTCATAAATATCACAATCATCAACGGCACGGTAAAAGGTGCTATGACACTCACTAAAGATGTCAGCGTCACTGACAGTGCAATATCCCCTTTTGCAAGATAGGTGTACAAGTTAGATGTGGTACCGCCTGGGCATAACGCAAGAATCATGACCCCCACGGCCACCGCACCTGTCATGCCAAACGCCAACACAATGCCATAAGCCAGTAATGGCAACATGATCATCTGCGCGATCACACCCAATGCCACCGCCTTTGGACGCACCAAGACCATTTTAAAATCAACGGGTTTCAGTGCTAAGCCCATGCCTAACATTATGATGAATAGCGATCCCGGCAGGATCACCTTTATTAGTAAACCAGCTTCCATAATCGACCTCTAAGTATTTTTTTTATTATTGGAATCAGCATACTCACATCCCCAGAGACTGCCAAGGGGTCTGTAGTTTCCTGACCTAAAAGGCCACGTTTGTGTCCTTAATGGCGAAAGCGGTCTAGATTTTCTTACAGGCAAAAAAAATGGCAAAAGAATGTCTTCTTTTGCCACTTACAAGCCGTTACAAAAACTAGTGGTGGTGACCACCTGGTCCATGTACGTGGCCGTGATCTAGCTCTTCTTGACTGGCATCGCGAATCTCTTTCACTTCACCAGAAAAAGCCAAGCTCACATCCGCTAACGGATGATTCGCATCTACGGTTACCAAGTCGGCTTCGATGGCCGTTACTTCTACAACCACTGGGCCTTGAGGACCATCTGCTGTGAACGCCATGCCCACTTCGATGTTATCAATCCCTTGGAACGCTTCTTTAGGTACTTGTTGTACCAAGCTCTCATCGCGTACGCCGTAACCTTCTTCTGGCGTTACCGTCACTTCGTATTTGTCGCCAACTGTTTTACCTGCCAGTTCTGCTTCCAAACCAGGAACCAGATTATTGAAACCGTGAAGATATACTAACGGCTCAGAACCTTCAGAGGTTTCAATCAGCTCGCCGGTTTCAGCATTTTTAACCGTGAACTCGAGAGTTACGACTTTGTTTTCTGCAATTGTCATGGCTACTCCTATTGGGTTTCGCCGGTATTAAGCTTGCGCTTAATGTGAATGTCTTTTTTAAAAATAAACCCAGTTAAGCAATTAACTAGGTTTATATTCGGAAGGAAAATTCAATCATTTCCCTTGAACCGTTTGCGACGCCGCTTAGGCAAGGCAGCTAGGTTCAATCAATCTTTATAATCGCGTTAACGAAGCAGTCATAGCTAGGCAAACTCTGGCGAGGATACGCAGTTTATAAGTAATAAATGAGTAACCGGAGCCAAAGTTTTACAACGCTATGACAATGCAGTTAGCGATTATTCGATGCCCTTAAGGGTTAACTTGATACGACCCTTATTATCAACATCTAGCACCTTAACTTTAATCTCTTGGCCTTCTTTCAAGAAGTCGCCCACGTTTTCAACGCGCTCATCAGAGATTTGAGAAATGTGCACTAAACCGTCTTTACCAGGCAAGATGTTCACGAACGCGCCGAAGTCTACGATCTTTTGTACTTTACCTTGGTAAATAGTACCCACTTCCGCTTCAGCGGTTACCGCTTCGAACATGCCTTTGGCTTTTTCTGCCGCTACTTTGGTTAGCGCGAAAATGCTGATTAGACCTTCGTCAGAAATATCTACGTCAGCGCCAGTTTCGTCACAAATACCACGGATTGTCGCGCCACCTTTACCGATCGCTTCAGCAATTTTGTCTGAAGGGATTTTAACGGTTAGGTAAGTCGGTGCATTGTCCGGCATTTCGTCACGATGCTTAGGCATCACTTCGTTCATTTGCTTCAAGATGGTCATACGTGCATCAAGAGCTTGCTCAAGTGCAATCTCCATGATTTCTTCGGTGATACCTTGAATCTTGATGTCCATTTGTAGAGCAGTGATACCAGACTCAGAACCGGCTACTTTAAAGTCCATATCACCAAGGTGATCTTCGTCACCCAAGATGTCTGTTAATACAGCGAACTTCTCGCCTTCTTTAACTAGACCCATCGCAATACCAGCAACCGGTGCTTTAATAGGTACACCCGCATCCATAAGCGCAAGAGATGCAGAACATACAGACGCCATAGAAGATGAACCATTGGATTCAGTGATTTCAGAAACCACACGCACTGTGTATGGGAAGTCTTCTAGTTTAGGCATCATGGCTTGTACACCACGACGGGCTAGACGACCGTGACCCACTTCACGACGACCTGGAGCACCCATACGACCACACTCACCTACAGAATACGGAGGGAAGTTGTAGTGGAACATGAAGTTGTCTTTGGTTACTTCGTGTAAGAACTCAACGGTTTGTGCGTCACGGGTAGAACCCAGTGTTACTGTACCGATAGACTGAGTTTCACCACGGGTGAACAATGCAGAGCCGTGAGTACCTTTCAATACATTCGTTTGAATGTTTAGATCACGTACGGTTTTGTTATCACGACCGTCGATACGAGGTTCATTATTAACGATGCGCTCACGTACTACTTCTTTTTGTAGCTTTTTAAACAATTTAGAAACTTCTTCAGCGTTGCTTTCTTCGCCTTCTTCTTTCACAAATTGTTCTTTCAATTTTGCGCTGATGGCGTCAACTTGCGTGTAACGTTCCATCTTATCGCTAACTTGATACGCAGCAGCTAACTCAGAACCAAATGCGGCCTTCATGTCTGCATATAGTGCATCGTTGAAAGCAGGAGCGGTCCATTCCCAACGCTCAGTGCCGTCAGCGGCAGCAAATTCTTTAATGGCTTCGATTACACACTGGTAACCTTCGTGTGCGAATAACACGCCACCCAACATTTCATCTTCGCTTAATTCTAATGCGTCAGATTCAACCATAAGTACCGCATCAGACGTACCCGCAACCACCATGTCTAGCTCAGAGGTTTTAAGCTGTTCGAAAGTAGGGTTAAGAACGTAACCACCTTCACGAGTGTAACCCACACGAGCCGCACCGATTGGGCCGTCGAATGGAATACCAGAGATCGCTAGAGCAGCAGATGCACCGATCATGGCAGCGATATCTGGATCATTTTCAGTATCTGCAGACATAACCTGAAGTACCACTTGTACTTCGTTCATGTAGCCTTCTGGGAAAAGCGGGCGAATTGGACGATCAATAAGACGGCTAGTTAGCGTCTCTTTTTCGCTTGGGCGGTTTTCACGCTTGATGTAACCACCAGGGATTTTACCCGCAGCGTAATATTTTTCTTGATAGTTAACTGTCAGAGGGAAGAAGTCTTGACCCGGCTTCACCTCTTTCTTGCCCGTTACCGCAGCAAGCACTTGTACATTACCAATGGTTACAAGCACAGCACCGCTGGCTTGACGCGCAATGCGTTTGGTTTCTAGAGTGACTTCTTGATCACCAAATTTAAATGTTTTTGTTACAGGAGTTAGATCTAACATAGGTTTCCTTTTGATCTATGAATCTGGAATGTTCGCCAGCCTGTACTTCCAAGCATTAGCCCTTTCTCAACTTAAAATTAAGCGAAAAGGCGAATGGGTAGAAACACAGTGCAGATCGATCCATCCATTATTGTTTACGATAATAATTTACAACGGTTTTATGACAACCAGTGGATGCCACAAAACAAATAGCAAAAACCCCCGTGAGGGGGTTTAAGCTTTACCTAATCTTAGCGACGTAGACCTAGACGCTTGATTAGAGAAGAGTAACGAGCGATGTCTTTACCCTTTAGGTAGTCCAACAACTTACGACGTTGGTTTACCATGCGAATCAAACCACGACGAGAGTGGTGATCTTGCTTGTTGGCTTTGAAGTGATCTTGTAGACCGTTGATGTTGTGAGTCAACAGAGCTACTTGAACTTCAGGAGAACCAGTGTCGCCTTCAGCAGTTTGATATTCTTTAACGATGGCAGCTTTCGCTTGTACATCTAAAGCCATGATAATTTCCTCATAGGTATATGCGTGAATAAAGGTTAAGGAAGATAGCCACCGTGCATATAAACAGCGGTATCCACCGAAGGCGAAAAGGTTAGCTCAAAAGAGCCGCCAATTCAGGTACCTTCACTAGACGCTTAAGGGCAATTACCCCTTGGGCGTCCATTTCGCCAAAACCCACAAGATACTCCTGCTGGTCGTGACAAAGGCGCAATTGTACCTGAGGCAATGGCTTGTCACCAGCGTCTAAGGCCTTAATTGCACGTCCAAACTGTAAATCTTTCGCTTGTTCTACAGTGACCTGAATAATAGGCACGCTTTCCAAAGCTGTATAGGTCGGAAGTAGCCGATTATCCATGCTGGAATAGTCCTCTGAACCCTCTGGTTTCAAGGCTTCCAGCTCATTTAGGGTAATCATCATCTCAGGTTTATATGGACCCGCCCCCAGTCGCCTTAACACCGCCACATAGCCAAGGGTGCCCAAGGCTTTGGCCACATCTTCGGCCAAAGAGCGGATATAGGTGCCTTTTGAGCAAGTTACATCCAATTCTAAGTAATCTTCCCCAAAATCCAGCAATGTGAGCTGATGAATGGTCACTTGACGGGCTTTTTTCTGGATATCAAACGCCACCCCTTCACGGGCCAGTTCGTACAGCTTTTTGCCTTCATGCTTAAGGGCGCTGTACATAGGGGGAACCTGGGTGATTTCACCACGATATTGCGCCAATGCCGCTTCAATCTTTTCCGCAGTGAGTTCAGGTAGTGGGGCTGTTTCCAGGGTTTGCCCTTCCACATCCGCCGTGTCGCGGGATTCCCCTAATTGCACTCGGGTCACATAGCGTTTGTCGCTATCCAATAGACGCTGGGAAAACTTGGTGGCCTCCCCTAAACAAATGGGCAACACCCCAGTGGCAATCGGGTCTAGCGCACCTGTGTGTCCGGCTTTTTGCGCCTGATAGAGCCATTTTACTTTTTGCAAAACGGCATTGGAGGTCATACCTGAGGGCTTGTCGATGACGATAATGCCGCTGATTTCGCGGCCTTTACGTTTGCGGGCCAAAATACATCTCCGCTGCTTTGAAGCGATTATTCTTCGTCTTTAGATTGACGACTCTGATCTTCACGCATGGCTTGATTGATCAAGTTTGTCAGCTTATGACCGCGCTCTAGGGACACGTCATAATGGAAACGTGGCAATGGCGTAATGCGGGTTTTCATAATTTGTGACAATTCTGTGCGTAAAAAGCCAGCCATGTCGTTTAACAGGGTTTCGGTTTCTTTAATGGTTTGCGCATCCGCATCCACCATACCCGGCTTCATCACGGTGAAGTAAATATCGGCATACCCAAGATCCGACGCCACTTTCACGGCATTTAACGTCACCAAGCCTAAGCGTGGGTCTTTTACTTGAAATTGCAGCATCTGGGCAAGATCACGTTTGATCTGCTCACCCAGACGCTGGGTACGACTGTAATCTTTCGCCATTTTAAAATTCTCTTAAAACAAACAATCCCCAAGAAGCTGACTTCCTGAGGATTTATTCTGCCCCCAGCAAGCTGGGGGAGCGTGAGACTCATCCAAATTAGATGGTACGAGCCACTTCTTTCACATCGAATACTTCGATCTGATCGCCTTCTTTAACGTCATTGTAGCTCTTAACCGCGATACCACATTCAGTACCGGTACGAACTTCTTGAACGTCGTCTTTAAAGCGACGTAGAGATTCCAATTCACCTTCGTAGACCACCACGTTATCACGTAGTACACGGATCTTCTTATTACGGTAAACCGTACCCTCGATAACCATACAGCCGGCAACCGCACCGAATTTCGGCGAGCGGAATACGTCACGAACCTGGGCAATACCCACGATTTCTTCACGTAGCTCAGGTGCCAACATGCCAGACATGGCTTGTTTCACGTCATCAATCAAGTCATAGATGATGCTGTAGTAACGCATATCCAGACCACTGTTCTCAACCACACGCTTCGCCGCAGCATCCGCACGTACGTTGAAACCAAAGATCACGGCATTAGATGCAGAAGCCAGGTTAGCATCCGTTTCTGTGATACCACCTACACCGCTGGAAACGATGGTGACTTTTACTTCATCCGTAGATAGCTGTTCTAGAGCTCCGATAAGGGCTTCTAGAGAACCACGTACGTCCGTCTTCACAACAATGTTCAAGCTTGAGGCTTGCGCGTCGCCGCTCATGCTGAACAAAGCATCCAACTTGGCTGCTTGCTGCTTAGCTTGGAACTGCTCTTTTTCTTTCGCGAAACGAAGTTCAGCTACTTCACGCGCACGTTTTTCAGATTCAGCCACAAGGAATTGATCACCTGCACCTGGAGGCGTATCCAAACCTAGAATCTCAACTGGGATCGATGGACCCGCTTGTTCGATTGGCTGGCCATTTTCATCCAATAGCGCACGTACACGACCGATAGAAGTACCCGCAAGTACGATATCGCCTTTCTTCAACTGACCGTTTTGAATCAATAGGGTAGCCACAGGGCCACGACCTTTATCCAAACGCGATTCCACAACCACACCCGTGGCTGGGCCATCGGCAACGGCGGTTAATTCAAGCAATTCTGCTTGTAGCAATACAGCTTCAAGTAGCTCATCAATACCTTGACCTGTGTGAGCCGATACTGGCACAAACTGCACATCGCCGCCCCAGTCTTCTGGGATAACGTCTTTCGCTGACAATTCGTTTTTAACACGATCCGGATCGGCTGATTCTTTATCCATCTTGTTCACAGCAACCACGATAGGCACACCCGCTGCACGAGCGTGTTGTACCGCTTCTTCGGTTTGCGGCATTACACCGTCATCCGCTGCTACCACAAGGATTACGATATCCGTGGATTGCGCACCACGAGCACGCATAGCGGTAAACGCGGCGTGTCCCGGTGTATCTAAGAAGGTCACCATGCCTTTATCGGTTTCTACATGGTAGGCACCAATGTGCTGGGTAATACCACCGGCCTCACCACTGGTTACGCGGGTAGAACGGATGTAATCCAACAAGGAAGTTTTACCATGGTCAACGTGACCCATTACGGTCACAACCGGAGCACGGGATACTTGCTCACCATCGTATTTCACTTCTTCTAGGAAGCTATCTTCAACGGCGTTATCAGAAACCTGCTTGTATTTGTGACCCATTTCTTCGATTACAAGAATCGCAGTGTCGATGTCTAATACTTGGTTGATGGTGGCCATCACACCCAGCTTCATCAATTCTTTGATCACTTCGCCGGCTTTAACTGCCATGCCTTGTGCCAACTCACCCACTGTGATGGATTCGCCTTTCAGCTCCACTTCACGAATGATTGGGGCAGTTGGTTGCTGGAACTGGTGTTCCCCATCTTCACGACCACGACGCTTAGGTGCGCCACGACGACGTGAACCAAACTCGTCAGCGCCATCACGACGGCCTTTGCCGCGACCTTTGTTATTACGGTCGTTAAAGCGCTTGTCTTTATCGCCGCGATCTTTGTCTTTATTACGGAATTCTTTTTTCTTAGAACTGCGATCTTCTTTATCCGCAGGTGGTGCCACTGGCGCCACAAAGTCTTCCCCTGGTTTTTGATTAGCAGCGGCCGGCTTACGTGCAGCAGGCTTAGCGCCTTTTGCATCTTTCGCATCTTTACCTTCGGCAGGCTTACGCTTGCCAGCTGGTTTCGCGTCTTTCTTCGGCTCTTCTTCTTTCACGATAGTGCGCTTTTTACGCACTTCGATGTTCACTGCTTTTTTACCAGCGCCTGTGTTCAACGTAGTAGTGGTCTTACGCTTTAGCGTAATTTTCTTTGGACCATCACTTGCTGTTTCTTGCTCACCATGACTCTTTTTCAAGTAGGTCAACAAGATCACTTTTTGTTCGTCGTTTACTGTCTCGTCACCGCTCTTGTGTGGCAAACCAGCTTCGTTCATCTGTGCGACTAAACGTTCAACTGGTGAGCCTACTGCTGCGGCTAATTGTTTTACCGTGACTTCTGCCATTCGAATCTTCTCCTCCCGCCTGTGGCTGCCTATTCGGTTTCTTCAAACCAGGGCTTACGCGCGGTCATAATTAGTTGGGCGGCCTTCGCTTCGTCGATGTCTTCAATACCAACAATATCGTCTACACCTTGCTCAGCAAGGTCTTCCATTGTGCAGATGCCACGGCTTGCCAACACTAAGGCCAAGTGTTGATCCATCCCTTCCATATTCAGCAGATCGTCTGCTGGTTTTGCGTCTTCTAGCTTTTCTTCACTAGCAATGGCTTGGGTCAGCAAAATATCTTTTGCACGAGACTGTAGTTCATCAACAATTTCATCATCAAAACCGTCGATTTCTAACATCTCTTCTCGTGGCACATAGGCAACTTCTTCAAGGCCTGTGAAGCCTTCTTCTACCAGTACCGCTGCTACGTCTTCATCAAGATCAAGGGCGGCCATTAATGTTTCCACTAATGAACCTTGCTCTTCTTCTTGTTTCGCACCAGCTTCTTCTTCGGTCATTACGTTAATGGTCCAGCCAGTCAGCTCAGATGCCAATTTCACGTTTTGACCGCCACGACCAATTGCGATAGCCAATTGATCTTCTAACACGGCTACGTCCATGGTATTAGTTTCTTCATCCATCACGATGGATGCCACTTCCGCAGGTGCTAGCGCATTAATCACTAATTGCGCTGGGTTATCATCCCAAAGCACTATGTCCACACGCTCATTACCAAGCTCGTTAGACACAGCTTGTACGCGCGCGCCACGCATACCCACACATGCACCAATTGGGTCAATGCGTTGATCGTTGGTTTTCACTGCGATTTTCGCGCGAGAACCGGTATCACGAGCAGCCGCTTTGATTTCGATTACGTCTTCGCCAATCTCTGGCACTTCGATGCGGAATAATTCAATCAACATCTCATTAGACGCACGGCTTAACATTAGCTGTGGCCCACGATTTTCTGGGTTAACTGACATCAACACAGAACGTACACGATCACCAATGCGGAACACTTCACGTGCAACTAACTGGTCACGTGGTAATAAACCTTCAGCGTTACCGCCAAGATCCACAATAATGTTGTCGCGGGTTACTTTTTTAACGGTACCGTGTACCAACTCACCAACGCGGTTAGCATAAGCAGAGGTGATTTTCGCACGTTCCGCTTCACGCACTTTTTGCATGATGATTTGTTTCGCCGCTTGCGCTGCAATACGACCAAACTCTGGATTCTCAACTTGCTCTTCGTAAACATCGCCTTCTTTTAGGTTGGTATCGATGTCTGCCGCTTCTTGCATGTTCAACTCAGAACCTAATGCAGGAACCACTTCGTTGCTTACGATGGTCCAGCTGCGGAAGGTTTCATAGTTGCCAGTACGACGGTCAATAGAAACGCGAATCTCAGGCTCTTCGTCTTCATAACGTTTTTTTGCTGCTGCCGCTAAAGCCAACTCGATGGCTTCAAAAATAACTTCTTGCTCTACGCCTTTCTCGTTAGAAACAGCCTCGGCAACTAGCAGTATCTCTTTGCTCATAACCTTGCCCTCGGTAATCCTATTTACCCTTGTGATCTTGGAATATTAAGTTAGCTTTATCGATGGCATCAATGGGAAGCAAATACTCATGATTGTCCACATGAACTACGATGTCTTCACCATCTTCGATACCCACCAGTTTGCCTTTGAACTTACGACGGCCTTCAAAGGCATAACGTAATTTCACATCAACAAACTCACCAACGTAACGATTAAAATGCTCTAGGGTGAACAATGGACGGTCCACCCCTGGAGACGATACTTCTAGGTTGTATTCGGATGTAATTGGATCTTCTACATCCATTACACCACTGATTTGACGACTGACTAATGCACAGTCATCAACATGAATGCCATTTTCTGAGTCGATAAATACACGCAGCACAGAGTTATTCCCTTGAGCGATGTATTCCAACCCCCAAAATTCAAACCCTAATGCTTCGACTACTGGTTTCAACAGGTCTATTAACTGCTGTTCTTTACTTGCCACACGCACTCCACAGATATAAAAATTGGGCTAAAAGATAAGCCAGTGATATTACAACCAGCCACCTGAGCCCAATCTTTAGCATTTAAGTACACAGTACTTGAATCAAACTGCTAAATGTTGGCGCTTACACGAATCACCAACAAAAAACCCCTTATCGGAACCACTTTAATTTCATTTAAAGCAACTCCCCCAGGGGTTTTAATCATCAAGCCCTAGGGCTTGGAAATAAAAACGAGTGGTTGCCCACCCAGCAGATTGATACTAGACCAATCTTGCTCAAAAATCCTATTTACCTAATATACCTAGCGTATATTTGGCTGCTGGGTCAAAGATTCTAAAAGTGAACCGAAGACCACATCTACAATTAAGTATATCTGGTTGCGAGGGCCTAGATTCTGAAAAGCGAACCGACGACCACATCAAGCTAACATCAAATATATCTGGTTGTGGGGGCATAGATTCTGAAAAGCGAACCGACGACCGCATCAAGCTAACATCAAATATATCTGGCTGCGAGGGCCTAGATTCTGAAAAGCGAACCGACGACCACATCGAGCTAACATCAAATATATCTGGTTGCGGGGGCCGGATTTGAACCGACGACCTTCGGGTTATGAGCCCGACGAGCTACCAAGCTGCTCCACCCCGCGTCAATAATCGTGCACATTATAGAGACATCACCATTCATCATCAAGGGAAGTCTCATTTAAAGCCAGTTAGTTCGCCCTTATTCAGGGCCAAAACAAAAAAAACGAGCATTGCTCGTTTTTAACTCATGGTGCGGATGGAGGGACTTGAACCCTCACGTGCATAGCACACAACGACCTCAACGTTGCCTGTCTACCAATTCCAGCACATCCGCAAATTCGATTAGTCGATGACTGGCGCTTCAGAACCTTGAGCCGCGTCTTCTACTACTGGCGTTTCAGTGTCTAGAATTTGTACTTCTTGCACTTCAGGTAAACCTTGATCCACTAGGCCAGTTGCCTTCTCTTTCGCGAAATAAGCCAACGAAAAACTGGTTACAAAGAACAAAGTGGCTAACACAGAGGTGCTACGAGTTAGGAAGTTACCAGAACCTGCGCTACCAAATACGGTTTGAGATGCACCGCCGCCAAAGCTCGCACCGGCATCAGCGCCTTTACCTTGCTGCAATAAAACAAGGGCGATGATGGCAATCGCAATAATAATGTGAAAAATTACAATCAAGCTTTCCATAGTATTCTCTAACCTGCTGCGTTACAGATTTTAACAAAATCGTCTGAATTTAAAGAGGCACCCCCAACAAGAGCACCGTCTACGTCCGGCTGAGCAAAAATCGCATCAGCATTGTTCGGTTTTACACTGCCGCCATATAGGATTTGCATCCCTTGGGCGATATTTTCATCGTATTGAGCAAGCAATTTACGAATCGCTGCATGCACTTCTTGCGCTTGCTCTGGTGTAGCCGTCTTACCTGTACCTATGGCCCAAACTGGCTCATATGCAATAACGGCTTGCTTGAAGCTGGCAATGCCTACTCGCTTCAATACCGCTTCAATCTGCTCAACAATCACCAATAAGGTTTGCCCAGCTTCACGCTGTTCAAGTGTCTCACCGACACACAAAACCGGTGTAATGTTCGCTGCTAATGCTGCGGCAAATTTGTTGGCCACGATCTCGTTGGTTTCATGGAACAGTTCGCGACGCTCACTGTGACCCACTAGCACCATGTGGCAACCAAAGTCCAACAACATGGAGGTGGAAACCTCACCTGTGTAAGCACCGCTGGCGTATTCACTTACATCTTGCGCACCCCACATAATGGGAGATGCCGCTAATAAACTCTTACACTGAAACAAGTAGGGCGTTGTGGCAAACACCGCCACATCTGTCGTTTCGTTGTGTTTTAACGCTGATACCAATTGCGTCAACCGGGTTTGATTCTCGGCTAAAGAGCCGTGCATTTTCCAGTTACCCGCCACTAATTTACGACGCATAGTCATTCCCCTACTTCAGGAAGGTGGCGATACTACCTAAGATCGCCTAATCAAGCAAGCTAGAAGGGTGCCCTAGGCACCTTCATAACTGTGAATTGTGTTGAAAAACAAGGATTTGAAACGCGGCTCAACCTCCTTGATCAAGCCCCGAAACCAGGCTATTTAGCCGAACCGACTATTTCCACCAAGCGATCCACAATGGCTTCAACCAGTTGCGCATCTTCCCCTTCGGCCATCACTCGTACCACAGGCTCGGTGCCAGATGGGCGCAATAACACACGACCACGACCAGCAAATTCGTCTTCTGCCTGTTTCACCGCCTGTTGAATGTCGCCATTCGTCACAATGGATTTATCCGTAACACGCACGTTCTTCATGATTTGCGGGAATTTACTCATGCCTAGCTTGTATTCATGCAGCTTCTGACCATTTTCAGCCAAGGCCTTTAATACCTGCAATGCTGCCACAATGCCATCACCCGTGGTGGTGGCGTTCAAGCATAGGATGTGGCCTGAGTTCTCACCACCCACAGCCCAATTGCTCTCTTGTAGCATTTGCATCACGTAGCGATCACCCACATTGGCGCGGGCAAATGGAATACCCAAATCTTTAAGTGCCAGCTCCATACCCATGTTACTCATGAGGGTGCCCACTACGCCCCCTTGAAGTTGATCCAGCGTATGCTGATGACGTGCAATCATGAAGATCAACTCATCGCCATCCACCAGCTCACCATTCTTATCCACCATCACCACGCGATCACCATCACCATCAAAAGCGATACCCAGATCCGCTTCAAGCTCGACCACTTTCTGCTGCAGTGCTTTTGGTGAGGTGGAGCCCACTTGTTCATTGATGTTCAAACCGTCTGGCTTATTACCTATGGTGAAAACTTCTGCTCCGAGCTCTGAGAATACAGCGGGAGCAATCTGATAGGTGGCACCATGGGCGCAATCCAACACGATGCGCATGCCTTTAAGGCTCAAACCGAAAACCGTACTTTTACAAAATTCAATGTAACGCCCAGCAGCGTCTTCAATGCGCTTGGCTTTACCTAAACGATCTGACGCGACGATTTCCATAGGTTGATCAAGCAACTCTTCAATGGCCGCTTCGGTTTCGTCATCCAACTTGGTACCTTCAGCAGAGAAAAACTTAATGCCGTTATCATAATACGGATTATGGGACGCGCTGATCACGATGCCAGCATCGGCATGGAAGGTGCGAGTTAAGTAGGCGATACCTGGGGTCGGCATAGGGCCCAACAAACCAATATCCACACCTGCGGCGGACAATCCCGCTTCTAGGGCTGACTCAAACATGTAACCTGAAATACGCGTGTCTTTACCAATTAAGATTCGACGCTTACCTTGGCTTGCGAATACTTTACCCGCTGCAAACCCTAACCTCATGACAAAATCTGGCGTGATTGGCGCATCACCCACACGACCGCGAATGCCATCTGTACCAAAATATTTACGCGACATTTTATTATTCCTACTTCGTCTTGCGTCCGTTTACTTATAACCGATTTGACCACATTTAATAAATGGCCACTTATCTTTGTCCCAAGGTGGCTTTTACCACCTGCATTGCATCCACGGTTGCCTTCACATCGTGAACACGAATAATTTGCGCACCGGCCATGGCTGCGATAACAGCCCCAGCCACACTGCCTGCCAAGCGTTCATTAGGCGCTGGATCACCTAATACCCCGGCAATCATGGACTTGCGCGACAAGCCAATCAGCACAGGGAAATTCATAGCATGAAAACGATCTAATTTAGCCAACAAGCGATAATTATCATCCAATGTTTTACCAAAACCAAAACCTGGATCAATTAAAATCTGACTCGCATCTATTCCTGCCGCCAAACACGCATCCGCACGCGCGCTTAAAAACCCGTACACGTCATCCACAATCTGATCATAATTGGGATTGTCTTGCATGGTCTCGGGCGAGCCCTGCATGTGCATCAAACATACGGGCAGGCCCGTTGCTTTTGCTGCATCTATTGCACCTTCACGTTGTAATGCACGCACATCATTGAGTAAATGCGCACCGGCTTGTTTGGCCTGAACGAACACTTCTGGGCTGCTGCTATCCACACTAATGCACACATCCAACTCGGCGCGTATTTTTTCAATAACCGGAATCACTCGATCCAATTCTTGCTGCAATGAAACCGGTGTCGCCCCTGGGCGCGTAGACTCACCACCCACATCAATAATCGTGGCACCTTGCTGCACCATTTCACGAGCATGATTTAAGGCCGAATTTAACTCAGAGAATTGCCCGCCGTCACTAAATGAATCAGGCGTGGCATTTAAAATGCCCATAACTTGGGGTGTGGAAAGATCTAATTCGCGATCACCACAAACTAACTTCATGCGAGGGATTCCTAAAATACAAAAGGCAACACAAGGAACTTGTGCTGCCTTTTATTAAAGAAAGGTGAAAAATTAATGGCCGCCAGCAGGGTCCGCTGATGGCTTAATGTCGGTATCCGCATCGGCGTCAGACATGTCCACTTTGACATCATCCGCCGTTGGCGCTGCGCCACCTTTATCATCGTCAGACCAAGATTGTGGTGGACGTGGCTTTTGGCCGTTCATGATGTCGTCAATCTGTTTGCTATCAATGGTTTCATATTCCATTAACGCATCTTTCATGAGCTCTAGCTTGTCTCGATTTTCTTCCAAAATCTGCTGGGCACGCTCATAACAGCGATTCAATAAACCGGTGACTTCAGCGTCGATGGTACGGGCCGTTTCATCAGACAAATGAGACATTTGACCACCGCCTGCACTGCCTAAATAACCGTTTTGCTCTTCTTCTGTGTACAACTGAGCACCCAACTTATCGGATAAACCCCACTTGGTCACATAGTTACGGGCATACTGGGTAGCACGCTCAATATCGTTGGAAGCACCTGTGGTGACACCGTCTTTACCCAGTGTCATCTCTTCGGCAATACGGCCACCGTACAAAGAGCAGATATTGCTCTCAATGCCACGCTTACTGATGGAGTGACGATCTTCTTCCGGTAAGAACATGGTCACACCCAATGCACGACCACGGGGAATAATGGAAACCTTATAAACTGGATCATGCTCTGGCATCAAACGACCCACAATGGCATGACCGGCTTCGTGATAAGCGGTGTTCTCTTTTTCCTTATCGCTCATGACCATGGACTTACGCTCAGCCCCCATCATGATTTTATCTTTGGCTTTCTCGAACTCTTCCATGGATACAGTTGTGCGACCACCACGGGCAGCAAACAACGCCGCCTCATTCACCAAGTTCGCTAAATCGGCACCAGAGAAGCCTGGCGTACCACGAGCGATCACACGCGCGTCGATATTTTCAGCTACAGGCACTTTGCGCATGTGTACTTTTAAGATTTGTTCACGACCGCGAATATCAGGCAGGCCCACCACCACTTGACGGTCAAAACGACCTGGGCGCAATAACGCAGGATCAAGTACGTCTGGGCGGTTAGTTGCCGCAATCACGATGATGCCGTCATTGCCTTCAAAACCGTCCATTTCTACTAATAATTGGTTAAGGGTTTGCTCGCGCTCATCGTTACCGCCGCCAATACCTACACCACGGCTACGGCCTACCGCATCAATCTCATCAATAAAGATGATACATGGAGCTTGTTTTTTAGCTTGATCAAACATGTCGCGCACACGGGACGCACCCACACCCACGAACATTTCAACGAAATCAGAACCGGAAATTGAGAAGAACGGCACCTTAGCTTCACCCGCAATGGCTTTGGCTAGCAAGGTTTTACCTGTACCAGGCTGACCCACCATCAACACGCCGCGAGGAATTTGGCCGCCTAAGCGCTGGTATTTGGCTGGATCGCGTAGGAACTCCACCAACTCTTGTACGTCTTCTTTGGCTTCATCACAGCCAGCCACGTCAGCAAACGTGGTTTTGATTTGATCTTCACCGAGCAATTTGGCCTTGGATTTACCAAATGCCATAGGGCCACGACCACCGCCGCTGCCGCCTTGCATTTGGCGCATGAAGAACATAAATACAGCGATAATCACAAGGATTGGAAAAGAGGCTACTAGCAACTGAGTCCAGATGCTTTGCTGTTCTGGTTTTTTACCTTGAACTTCCACTTTGTGCTCAAGTAGATCGTCCATCATTTTAGGATCATGACCTGGGCGAATGGTCTCAAAACGCTGACCATTGCTGAATTCACCATCAATAGTGGCGCCGGCAATGGTGACTTTTTTCACCTGGCCGCTTTGTACAAGCTCAATGAACTGGGAATAGGCAATTTCCTGATTAGAAACCGGAGACTCCAACTTTTGAAACACCGTTAATAGAACGGCGGCGATTATCAGCCATAAAATTAAGTTCTTTGCCATTTTAATACAGGTCCAACCCCTAAAATTGTTCGATTCTCAGTACCTAACAGTACTACACATTCGTCAGAAAAGTCACAAGGATATACTGAGTCTGGCAAGGTTTTGCCCAGTTCTCCAGTACCTTGTACTCATATTACGCAAATCTGAGGCTTTCAGATCCCGTTTAAATTCTTGTTTGCCAGTCTAAGCTACTCACTGACAACGGATTCACACACTGGTTCAGTCAATTATGGCCAATCCAACACACCTATATTGGGATGCATGGCGCAATTACAAGGCGTCACAGTAAAAAACCTAATATACGCATAATTCATTACGGAGTGCCTTGAGTACTGATATAATACAAAAATTAGGCCGAAAGGTCGCATTTACCTATATTTGAGAGAATTCAACACTAATGGCCCTTTCCCAAGACCGTAAAAAAGCCCTTAGAACCATCGGACATAAGCTAAATCCCATCGTCATCGTTGCTGGTAATGGCTTGAGTGAAAATGTGCTGATGGAAATTGATCGCGCCTTAGAAGACCACGAACTGATCAAGGTGAAGTTCTCTGTGGGTGATCGCGATCTTAAGAATGAGCTAATCAAGCAAACCGAGAAATCCACGCGCTCCACTTTAATTCAAAGCATCGGCAATGTGGGCTTATTCTACCGTGGGGCGAAAGAGCCAAATCCGAAGAAGTCGAATTTGACTCAGTTGCGCTAATACTGCGTAATCCAGACAACAAAAAAGGCCGCTATTTTCTTTAAATAGCGGCCTTTTTTATGCCCATCATTTAAACGAGTCATCGTTATTTCGAGGAATGCACAAAAAACTCGAAGTCCCGCAGTGTATAAGTAATACATGAGGAAACTTCGAGTTTTTTTAACACCGCCTAAACGATGCAGCTAGCTTTTAACTATGCACACCACAAACGAGCATTACGGAACATACGCATCCACGCACCATCTTCGCTCCACTCATCCGGCACATAACTGTTTTGCACCGCGCGGAATACACGCTCTGGGTGAGGCATCATAATGGTCACACGGCCATTGGCGGCGGTAAGACCGGTAATACCATCCACAGAACCGTTAGGGTTAGCTGGGTATTGCTCGGTTACCATGCCGAAGTTATCCACATAACGCAGAGCCACTTTGGCTTGTTCGGTAACGGCTTTGATGTCAGCGTCGCTAGCAAATTCCGCATGACCTTCACCATGAGCCACAGCGATTGGCATACGTGAGCCTTCCATACCGGCCAACAGAATAGAATCGCTCTTCTGCACTTCCACCATGGCAACACGGGCTTCGAATTGTTCAGATTGGTTGCGCACAAAGTGCGGCCAATGATCAGAACCTGGAATCAACTCGTGCAGGTTAGAAAGCATCTGACAACCATTACACACGCCGAGTGCGAAGGTATCTTCACGCTCAAAGAACGTTTTAAATTGCTCGCGGGCAATGTCGTTGAACAAGATTGATTTTGCCCAGCCTTCACCGGCCCCTAGTACGTCACCGTAAGAGAAACCACCACAAGCCACTAAACCGCGGAAGCCTTCTAGTGTTACACGACCGGATAGAATATCGCTCATGTGAACATCAACCGTATTGAAACCGGCTTTATCAAACGCGGCTGCCATTTCGATCTGACCGTTCACCCCTTGCTCACGCAAGATCGCCACATTCGGACGGTTACCGCTGGCAATTAAATCCGCAACGATATTGTCGTTCACATCAAATGAAAGCTCAGCGTGAAGACCTGGGTTATCCGCATCTAACAAGCCATCAAATTCTTGCTTCGCGCAATCTGCATTGTCACGCATGGCTTGAATTTCATAGGAGGTGCGAGACCACAAACGCTGAAGGTTCACACGGGTATCACTGAATACAGTCTCACCGTTGAATTCAACATTCACTGTATCTTGATCGTTCAATTGTGCAATCACAGCCGAGCAATCACCAAGGCCAGCTGCGGTTAATTGCGCTAGTACAAATTCAGTATCGTCTTGACGCACTTGAATCACGGCGCCTAGCTCTTCTGCAAACAAGGCAGGCATCACGTCCGCTTGCGCATCCACTAAGCTATCTAATTTCGCGGTCACACCCACGTGACCCGCAAAGCTCATTTCTGCAAGAGTTGCCCACAAACCACCATCGGAGCGATCGTGGTAAGCCATGATTTTATCGTCTTGGTTAAGACCTTGAATCACAGCAAAGAAGGCTTTTAAGTCTTCGGCATCGTCAACGTCCGGCACTTCATTACCCAATTGATCGAACACCTGAGTAAAGGCTGACGCACCTAGACGGTTCTTGCCACGACCTAAGTCGATCAAGATTAAATCGGTTTCTTCTTCATCGGCGCGCAATTGTGGGGTTAGCGTTTTGCGTGCATCTTGTACTGGCGCAAAACCTGTCACGATTAACGACATAGGCGCGGTGACGGTTTTCTCTTCGCCGCTTTGCTCGCTCCACTTGGTCTTCATGGACATGGAGTCCTTACCAACAGGAATGGTTAAATCTAATTGTGGACAAAGCTCCATACCCACCGCTTTCACGGTTTGATACAGTTTCTCGTCTTCACCTGGGTGACCTGCGGCGCACATCCAGTTAGCAGACAATTTAATATCGCTTAATTTTTCAATTTTAGAGGCTGCAATGTTGGTGATCACTTCACCCACTGCCATGCGACCCGATGCTGGTGCATTGATAATGGCAGATGGCGTGCGTTCACCCATGGCCATGGCTTCACCGGTATAACCGTCGTAAGACGCCGTGGTCACCGCCACGTCTGCCACTGGCACCTGCCAAGGACCCACAAACTGATCGCGGGCAACGGTACCGGTAATCGAGCGATC
>JBFEWA010000185.1:0-6407 GCA_041546605.1 Bermanella sp. | reverse complement strand
GAACGGGCCTTCATCCGGCCATCCCCAATTACCATCTGAGTGTTGAAAACGCGCATTGTTCACACGTAACAATTGCATACGTTGTTTGGCTTTTTCTTGTAACGGCGCAATACGCTCGATGCTGTAAACCCGTCTTACCAATTGCGATAACACCAGGGTTTGGTAACCGCAGCCGGTGCCAATTTCCAAAACGTTATCCAGTGGACCACCGGCCAACAGTAACTCTGTCATCTTTGCCACTATATATGGCTGGCTGATGGTTTGGCCGTAACCAATAGGCAATGCCGTGTCTTCGTAAGCTTTATGGCTTAGGGCTTCATCAACAAATAAATGACGGGGAGTATTAGCCATCACCTCGAGCACATCTTGGTTTTTGATGCCTTGTCCTTGCAATCGCGCCACTAAACGATCCCGTGTGCGCTGGCTGGTCATGCCAATGCCTTGAAGTTGCAACGGCGTCATAACAGTTGCTCCTTTAACATCTCGATACTTTCGTGCCCTGTCATATCCACCTGTATAGGCGTGATGGATACTTTGTTTTGGCTAATGGCATAGAAGTCCGTACCTGGGCCGGCATCCGCCCCTTTACCTTGAGGGCTGATCCAATAACATTCTTTGCCGCGAGGGTTTTGTGCTTGCACTGGCAAGTCGCTGATTTCTCGATGACCCAGGCGGGTGATTTCAAATCCGGCTAATTCATTAAACGGCACATCCGGCACATTAATGTTTAACAAGCTGCGTGGAGGTAAATTTAAATTCTGAATCTTCGGCAGTAACTCCACTAAGACTTGGGCCGCGGTTGCATAATGGGTTTTACCGGCAAGGGAAATGGCCACTGGGGGTAAGTCCAAAAAGCGCCCTTCCATTGCTGCGGCCACGGTACCGGAATAAATCACGTCATCACCAAGGTTTGGCCCAGCATTAATCCCGGCGATTACACGTTCTGGTGGATAAGGACACAGAGTATGAATACCAAGGTGCACGCAATCGGTTGGCGTGCCATCAATACTGATTTGACCATTGGCTAAATAGATAGGGGTGAGAGGACGGCTCAATGTCAGTGAATTACTGGCGCCACTACGGTCACGATCTGGGGCGATCACTTGCACATCCCAGCCTGCTTGTTGGCAAAACTCGATGAGAGTCTGTAAGCCCTTCGCATGCACGCCATCATCATTACTTAATAACAACTTCATTTTGCTATTCCATCATCTCGTTAGCATCGTCAGAACGAGAAGCCAATTGTACATCCCCCAGCTCACGCAACACTG
The DNA here is from genome assembly GCA_041546605.1 of Bermanella sp. Lineage (GTDB taxonomy): Bacteria > Pseudomonadota > Gammaproteobacteria > Pseudomonadales > Oceanobacteraceae > Bermanella. Next base: position 5,136 of record JBFEWA010000185.1, on the reverse strand, counting down.
AGGTGGCAAAATACCCAGAGGCTAAATTAAAACGTAACACCAAGGTGGTGTCATCTTGCCATAGCCAGAACAGATCCGGTAACAACATGCGCGTGGCACGACGCTCTTGTTTCATACCTTGTGCCGCAATGCCATCAGCCAGTACAGGGAAACGATGGGCTTGGCTATCTTCCAGCGCCAATAATGCTCCTTCACTTAGACTTTCGCCCTTGCCCCATAACGCACAGGTAGGATGAACCTCATGGGCGCGCCAGCGATCACGCTCTTGAATGGTGTTTTCTTGTTTAAAGCCTCTAAGGCTTCCGGCAAAACCATACACTTCGCCATTCATTGGACGCTGCCAGTTTTGCATTTCCACCCGCTGCGCCAACATATTATTAAATAAATACGAGCGCGCGGCGGACATATACAGAGAAGCTTTTTGACGGTTACGCGGACGCTTGCCCGTTTCAAATAATTGCTGGGCTTGAGTGAGGTTTTCAAAATCATGACCAAAGCGTTGCTCGCCAAAATAATTGGGTACCCCTTGGTTACGAATCAGCTCTAAGCGTTGATTAATTTGCGCTTGATTGCCTTTCACATTGCGCAAAACAATGCGAAAAGCGTTACCGCCTAATGAACCGCGCTTTAATTTCACGGCGTAATAGCCTTTTTGCAATAAGGTAAATTCTTCCTTTGCAAACAGGTGTGATAAATCCGGCTCATTATTTTTAATGGGCAAGCTAAACCATTGACGCGTCACCGCATGGCGATCTTTCAAGCCAGCGTAACCCACGTCTTTTAAATTAACTTTGGCATGATTCGCTAACTGACGGGCTAACCATTGGGTGTTGGCACCGCGCTTTTCGATATGCAAATACAAATGAGGGCCGGATTCATGCAATTGTCGATTGGTGATTTCGCTGACAAAAAAGTCGTCATCTTGGCTGCGAAATTCCGCTTGCATCTCCAGTGGCGGATAAGCCGTTGGCCAGTTGTGTTCAAATGCTGTCATGACTTAACCGTTGCTTTTTGCAATTAAAGCCACTGCTTCAACCGCAATACCTTCTTTACGTCCCACAAAACCTAATTTTTCTGTGGTGGTGGCTTTTACATTCACTTGATCCACACTGACTTTTAAATCTTGTGCAATCACATCCCGCATATTTTGAATGTGCGGCGCCATTTTCGGGGCTTGCGCCATGATGGTGATATCCACGTTATTAATGTGGTACCCCTTTTTTTCAATTTCGGTGAGCACGGTACGCAATAACACTCGTGAATCCGCCCCTGCAAATTGTTCATCCGTATCAGGAAAATGGTGACCAATATCACCCAAGGCCGCTGCACCTAGCAAGGCATCACACAAAGCGTGTAACGCCACATCGCCATCACTGTGCGCCACTAATTCACACTCGTAATCAATGGCCACACCACCCATCATAATGTGGGCGTTTTCTTTGGGCTCAGAGAATTTATGTACATCAAATCCATGACCAATTCGAAACATCATTACTTAAATTCCTGTACAAATAATTGCGCCATGATCAAATCATCTGGGCGAGTCACTTTAATATTGCTTGGGTGGCCTGCCACCATGTGTGGGCGCAAACCCACATACTCTAATGCACTGGCTTCATCTGTGATGGCATGGCCAGCTGCAATGCAAGTTTCTATGGCTTGTTTTAATACACCAATTTGCGCCAGTTGCGGCGTGAGTGCATGCCATAATTGTTCACGCTCAACCGTATTCAAAATCTGATTTGAGCTGTCGGTACGTTTCATGGTGTCGCGCACTTGCATACCTAGAATACAACCTTGATCGCTTCTCGCATCCCACAGAGCCGTTAAATCTTGCTGCGTAATACACGGGCGCGCCACGTCATGTACCATGACCCAATCGCTGACTTGTGCACCATGTTGTAATAAACAATCAATACCATTGAGCACAGAATGGTAACGCTCAGCACCACCATCGCAGGTTAATAAGCGCTCATGCTGTAACGATAATTGCGGAAAATAATCGTCATGCTTTGCAAGGGGCAAAACGATTTTTTGAAAGGGAGTAAATTGCAGTAAACGCTGAACCGTATGTTCAAGAATGGTGGCGTTATCTAACGAAAGATATTGCTTAGGTCGATCAGCCTGCATACGCGAGCCAATGCCCGCAGCGGGGACGACTGCAAACACTTGCTCAGTCATGTTTGTCATCCGGATTCACAATGATAAAAAAGGTTTCCCCTTGTTTTACCATGCCTAATTCTTTACGGGCTTTAGCTTCGATGCTTTGCATACCCGATTTAATGGCCCAGATTTCTTCTTCTAACACCTGATTACGCGCTTTACTGGCTTGGTTAAGCTCAGCTTGGCTTTCAATTTGATCAGACAGGGTTAAATTGGCTAGCACACCGGTTTCGTCAAACCACAATTGATATTGCAACCAAATGAACACGATTACAGCCAGAGGCTTCCACGCGTGTTGCTTTATGTTGTCAATTAGCGCCATATTATTTTCGTTATCAGCTGTACCGGAAAATGTAATGATGGAATTGAATCTTTTCCATCCTACCTTCATTTATATAAAAAAGGGAAACCGAAGTTTCCCTTTTTTCACCGCTTTCGCAGTTTCACATAAGAGCGTCACCGAGGCAGTATCAACAGCGCAGGTAGCTCTAAAACCGTTAACGAGGCAGGTTATGCGAGGCAAAAAAGATTTTTTGTGCGGAGTTTAGTTCCCCTAAATGACAATCAAAAAATCTTTTTTAACAAAGCACAAGCCACGTAGTTAGGTTTTATTGGCCTTTCACTTCGCTAAGACCGTTATACACTGCTTTGTCGCCCAATTGCTCTTCAATGCGCAACAAACGGTTGTACTTAGCAACACGGTCAGAACGACATAGAGAACCGGTTTTGATCTGGCCTGCACACGTACCTACTGCTAGATCTGCAATGGTGGTGTCTTCGGTTTCACCTGAACGGTGAGAGATTACCGCTGTGAAGCCTGCTTCTTGAGCCATCTTAATCGCTTCAAGGGTCTCTGTTAGAGAACCGATTTGGTTGAACTTGATTAGGATAGAGTTAGCAATGCTCTCTTCGATACCACGCTTAAGGATCTTAGTGTTGGTTACGAACAAATCGTCACCTACTAATTGTACTTTGGCGCCTAGTTTTTCAGTTTGGTATTTCCAACCCGCCCAGTCGCTTTCGTCTTGACCGTCTTCGATAGACACGATTGGGTATTGATCACATAGCTCAGCTAGGTAGTCAGAGAACTCTTCAGAAGAAAATACTTTACCTTCACCGGCTAGATCGTACTTACCATCTTTGTAGAATTCAGAAGATGCGCAGTCTAGGGCTAGGGTCACGTCTTTACCTAGTTCATAGCCAGCATTTGAAACCGCTTCTTTGATAACCGCTAGCGCATCGGCGTTAGATGCAAGGTCTGGTGCGAAACCACCTTCATCACCCACTGCTGTGCTTAGGCCTTTGCCTTGCAATACTTTTTTCAAGTTTTGGAAGATCTCGGCACCTGCACGTAGGCCTTCACCAAACGATTTAAAGCCAACTGGTTGCACCATGAATTCTTGGATGTCCACGTTGTTGTCGGCGTGCTCACCACCATTGATGATGTTCATCATAGGTAATGGCATAGAGAATTTGCCAGGCGTGCCGTTTAGCTCAGCAATGTGCTCGTACAATTCGATGCCTTTTGCGTTAGCAGCAGCTTTAGCAGCAGCCAAAGAAACCGCAAGAATAGCATTTGCACCTAGTTTCTCTTTGTTTTCAGTACCGTCTAGCTCGATCATTTTCGCATCAAGTGCGCGCTGATCCGTAGCGTCCATACCTAATAGTGCTTCTTTGATGGCACCATTGATGTTGGCAACGGCATTTAATACACCTTTGCCCATGTAACGGCTTTTATCACCATCACGTAATTCTAATGCTTCGCGGGTACCAGTAGAGGCACCAGAAGGGGCACACGCCGTACCGAAAAAACCACCTTCTAAAGAAACGTCAGCTTCTACCGTTGGGTTACCACGGCTATCCATGACTTCACGGGCTTTAATGTTAATAATTTTAGCCATTGTGAGATTGTCTCCAGTATCTAATAAATAACGTTAATCGTATAAAAAGTTAGGCTTTGCCAGCTTGCTTAAGCGCTGCTGCTACAAATGCTGAGAATAAACCGTGGCCATCACGTGGCGTAGAGGTAAATTCTGGGTGGAACTGACAGGCTACAAACCATGGGTGATCCACCACCTCGACCACTTCAACCAAGCTGCCATCCATTGAACGACCCGCAATGCGTAACCCGTTTTTCTCTAGGGTTTCAATGAAGTTGTTGTTCACTTCATAACGGTGACGGTGACGCTCAACAATGACTTCTGCGCCGTACGCTGCGGCCGATAACGAGCCAGCTTCTAAGCGACATTCTTGACCACCTAAACGCATGGTGCCTCCAAGATCGCTGTCTTCGGTACGCACTTCGGTTTCACCTTCGGCAGTGGTCCACTCAGTGATCAAACCTACCACTGGGTTGGTTGTATTTGGTGCAAATTCTGTACTGTGGGCGTCGGTTAAGCCACACACGTTACGGGCGAATTCAATCACCGCGCTTTGCATACCTAGACAGATGCCCAAGTAAGGAATTTTGTTTTCACGGGCGTATTGAACCGTGCGGATTTTGCCTTCCACACCACGGTTACCAAAACCGCCTGGAACCAAGATGGCATCTTTGCCTTCAAGGATGGAGCAACCATCACGTTCGATGATTTCAGAATCGATGTATTCGATGTTCACCTTGGTGTGATTCTTAAGACCAGCGTGGTCTACGGCTTCAATCAAGGATTTATACGCATCCAACAACTCCATGTATTTACCAACCATGGCGATGTTCACTTCTTTTTCTGGGTTCAGCTTGGCATCCACCACTTGATCCCATTCGCTCAAGTCCGCTGGATCGCACTCAAGACCGAATTTTTCCACCACGTATTCATCTAGGCCGGTTTGACGCAATAGATCTGGAATACGGTAAATGGTGTCGGCATCTTCTAAAGGCACAACTGCGCGCTCTTCCACGTTGGTGAACAGGGCAATTTTGCGCAGAGAGCTAGAATCGATACGGTGATCTGAACGACATACTAAGATGTCAGGCTG
>JBFEWA010000344.1:0-3487 GCA_041546605.1 Bermanella sp. | reverse complement strand
GTAATGGCTTCATCGACGCAGGCCACGGCAAAGCCATCGGCTATGGCCGCTAACGCATTGGCCACATAAGAGACACCGTGACCATAGGCATTGGCTTTCACCACGGCATAGGCGCGGCTATTGGGTGCTTGACCCTTGGCCAATAGGTAGTTTTCACGCAGAGCGTGGAGATCAATAATTGCTTGAGTGGCTCGTGCCATACTGCCTGCCGACTAAAAATACGTTATACTTGCGGGTTCAATTTTTGTGCTCGTCTTGATTAGGTAAGTGGGTAATGGCGGTTTATCTTTGGCCATATTATCCATTACCTAAAATGTCCTAGGCGATCGAATACAAATACTTTAGCCTAGTCCTGCAGCAAACCCTGCAATTCCTCTGGCATTGTACCGCTTTTTAGATGAATACGTAGTTATTATGGGTCACAGTTTAATTCCAGAACGCATGCTAGTGGTGTCTCCTAGCCTCGCTGCTACCATTGGCCTTGAAGAGGCCATCGTGCTGCAAGCGTTAAATGATGGTGCTCAACCCCATGATGCGGATTGGCAGTTCATCAACAAAACCACATTACGTAAATGGCTGCCATTTTGGGATGACAGCCAGATCAAGCGCATCCTTAAAAACCTCAGTGACAAAGGGGTGGTGCATTACAACAGTCCGCCATTTGGCCAAAGCGATCAGTTATTTTATAGCTTTCAAGCCAAAGCGCCGGCCAGCAGCCAACAAAGCAAAACCCAGCAGGCTTATAAACAATCCCAGCAACAGTTTAAAAATGTCATCGACCCTAATTGGCGCCCTGACAGTGAAACCTTGCGGTACATTGAAGAAACCCTAGGTATTGCCAAACGTTATGCCCAAGGTCAGATCAAAGAATTTATTTATCACCATCAAAGCCAAGGCACCCTTGCGGCCAGCTGGTCCACCATGTTTATTCGCTGGGTCAATAAGCGCAACAAAGAAGATCAAAAACACCCAGCGGTTTTCCAAGGGGATGCTAACCGCAAAGCGGCCATGAATCACGAATGGCAACCGGAAGCCACCACCTTAGAAATTCTGCAAAAAGCCGGTGTTGACCCCAGCTTTATCCAAGATTGTGTGAGCGAATTCGTTTTATACTGGATGGAAAAAGGGGAAGCCCACGACACTTGGAACACCAAATTTGTAGCCTGGGTACGCCGCCAATGGGCGCGCTTCAGTGCCAGCCTGGCTCACCCTAGCGACCCAATTCCCATGGTGGATGGCTGGCAGCCATCGGAGGATGTGTTTGAAATTCTCACCATGGCCAATATTGATCGTGCATTTGCCCACAGTCTCGTGCCAGAATTTGTTTTATACTGGCGTGACAGCAATCAACTGCACACATCTTGGAACAGCAAATTTTTACAACATGCGAAACACTTATGGAGTAAGCGCTTAAATGGTCAGCAAGGTCACGGAGCAACTTCTCAACGAGATTACATTGCAAGTACAAGCATTGCCGAGCGCGTCTCAGACCTCAGCTGGGCTGACGATCTCTGACGAGCACAAAACCAGTTTGGCCGCTTCGTTTGAATTAATGCGCGTCAACTACGGCAATCAATTTACAGCCGCTTACCCGAATGTGGAAAGCTCCACTGCCGCCATGCGTTTATGGTTGAAAAACCTCAATGATTTTTCACCCTCTCTGATTCAACAGGCGGCGCAAGAAGTGATTCGTCATGAGCGCTACCTGCCGAATTTGGCCACGTTCCGCTCTTATTGTGAAAATGCCTATGCCGCCTTTGGCCTGCCAAACGCTGAAAGCGCTTATATTGAAGCCTGCCGCGCACCTCAGCCTAAAAAAGCATTCAATTGGAGCCACCCTGCCGTCTACTTTGCAGGGCTTGCCACTGACTGGTTCTTTTTATCCAGCGAATCCCGTGATCAGGTTTTTCCATTGTTTAAGCGCAATTATGAAATGCTGTGTGAACGCGTGATCAAAGGGGAAACATTAGATGTGCCATTAGAAAAAGCACTACCAGAAACCATCGAGAAGCCACTCTCAAGAAAAGAAAACCAAGCTCATTTAAAACAACTGCGCGAGCAGTTAAAACTGTAATCACTATTTTTGCGGTTTAATATCCACCAAGCGTAACAACACCTTAGTACCGCGAGGAACATTGCGCTCAATCCACCACGTAATGCCCCACTTATTGCAAATGCGGTTTACGATAGCAAAGCCTAGCCCCAACCCGTTTTTACTACGGTTCAAGCCTTGTTCTAACTGATTAAATACACCATGACGAACATATTCATATTGTTCATCACTCATGCCCAAACCCGTGTCTTCTACTGACATTAATATATTGTCATCTTCTGTCTTGTGGCAACGTAACGTCACCCCACCTGAGTCGGTAAACTTAAGCCCATTATTCAATAATTGCCGAGCCAAAATGGACAACCGCCTAGGGTCTCCTTTAAGAATAATGTTTTTATCCACATCCATTTGGAAGTCTAAATTTTTCTGCTGTGCTTGTTGTTTTAATTCATTAAATGGCGATGCCATTGCATCAAATAAAGACAAGGCCTGCTCGGACAATGGTTTACTATCCAGCTCAATAAAATCAATAATATCATTCAACAGAATTAACAAACCACGGCCAGATTGCTCTATACCTTCCACCATTTGTTTGTCTCTAGCAGCCAAGTCACGTCCTTTTAAAATAGATGAGAACCCCAACACGCCATTGAGTGGTGTGCGCAATTCGTGAGTAATTACGTTTAAAAAATCCGTTTTAGCGCGATTAGCCACTTCTGCTTTTTCTTTGGCTTGCTCTAATTCAAATGTTCTTTCCTTTACATTTTCTTCTAACGTTTGATTAAATTCCTGCAACAGTGAAACATTTTTTCTGTGTTCATCAATGTGGCCCAACAGATCTGATAAGATCTCTTTAATCGACATCTTCAGCGTCTCTATTTCGTAATAGGCCTTTATCTTATCTAACGCATCAATATCATCTTGGGTAAATGCATGACTGCTTATTTGATCAACCATGCGCGATAATGATTCAATCGGCTTAGTCACCATGGCCTGTGCAATCACATACAAAAACACCAGTGCCAACAAACCAATCAACGCAGAAAAAGCAATGATACTCCACACCTGAACCTTAGCTGCATGCTCAATAATAGACATATCCATCAGGATCACTAAAGACCCTATGAGTTCGGATTTATACTCCAATGGCCACGTCACTTCTTGGAAATATTCATCACTGACAGCAGGTGTATCCACTCTCACCCACACTCCGATACCCGTGCCATCACTATCCAATAACCACACCGCTTGCACGGCGTCATAGGCGCGAAAGGTTTTAAGAATTTCTTCGGAAAGGTGTTCGTTATATTGATATAAGGATTCAGATAGTGCGGGTTGTAAGCTGGTGGCCAGATTATCAATCTCAGCCATGCTCTGCTCACGCGCTTTGGGGATATCCACCGAAAAGCGATACAAGCCATGACCCACTTGCAT
>JBFEWA010000078.1:0-10496 GCA_041546605.1 Bermanella sp. | reverse complement strand
CAAGCCGATGCTGTGAATTTTCACCCCTAAGTCTTTATAGTTTTTCAAAACCTCTGTGGCAATGCGCTGGCGCTCGGCTTCGTTTTTGGCTTGTTGTTGAGGGTCGTTATCGTCAGCAATGTCCACCAAGCCATCGGTTAGCAAGATGGCATGTTGTTCAAATTCCCCTGCGGTTTCAAATTGCCATGTGGCTTTCTCCATGGCTTCGCCCATATTGGTTCTCAAACCGTAGGAGTTAATTTGCTTAGCCGCTTGTTTCGCTTTTTCTCGCCAAGCGTCATCCACTTGTGCCGGAGGAATCAACATATTGACCCACTGACCAAAAGTCCAAACCCCGGCCCTCGCCCCTTCTGGAATCATTTCCACAATTAAATTAAGCGCTGGAATGCGTAGGTTCTCTGGATCGTTTTGTTTCATGGAGCCGGAGATATCAATGATGACATGGATATCCGTGGCTTTGTCTTGCGGGATAATAGTGCTTTGCGCCTGCTCAGGCACATTAAGCCCTTCAACTGCTGGCACGGGAATGGATGCTGCACCTGCCGATTCAGCCGGTGCGGCCTCGCCTGTTGCAGCATCTGCCTCTTGAGCAGGTGAAACAGGCGATGAAGCGGGTTCGTCGGCCCCTTGTACAAGCCAAGAAAGCGACACAAGAAAGATAAAACCGACAATCATCAATGGCTGTTTTAAGTGGTAAATCATTGTCGGCTATATCCTAATACTCATCCTTGATTCAGATGGTCAGTGGATTACATCTGACTCTCCAATACGCGACGGCCTTTCTCTGTAATATGCCAGCGCACACCATTCTTACCGCTGACCTTACCCGCAAGACTGCGAGACACCAGTACCCCAAGGGTTTGCAACATGGTGGCTTCATCGTTATTGGATTCACGACATAAACCAGCCAGCGACCTAAATATATATCGGCCAGTGGACAACATTTTTAAGGCATTTGAACTGGTCACATCCAAATCTTCGCTGTAATCCAATATGGCCGGTTCTTCTTCTGGCTCTAAATCTTGCTCGGTTTCGGTATCAATAAGCGGCAGCAATTCATTTTTAATGATGCGCAAATCATGATGCACGCTATCGGATTGCTCTTTCGCATGACGCGCCGCATCCAAGATACGATCCGACATATTGGTAATGAAGAACCGACTGGCAATTGCGGAAATCAGACAGAAACCGGTGAAAATCAGTAACCGCGATGGATCCCCTTGGGTCTCCAAAATCAGCTCACTGTTTACCAAGTCTAAGATGACAGGGACTAAGAACGACGCACCGATACCCACCACCAAACAACGGGGCAAGCTGGTTGCATCCGGATCATGATCCCCATACATGTAATAATTTACTAGCCCACCAAAAATGCCGGCCAACAGCATCACGGTTGCCAATATAAATATATGATTAGCCATTTCTACCTCTCATCCATTAGAGCTGGCTCTAATGATTTAACAGCCCAGAAACCTTATCTAAAGGTCAAACCTGGGATTCCCCATTTACTGTGTTCATTACAGTACTGCTAAACCTGTATCCCTTTTATAAACCTAGACTGATTTTTCAAATGCGCAAAAAAACAATCACTTATGTTAGTTTTGAGAGAAAAAGACAAAATACGCCATTTATCTGGACAAGCCCTGCCAACCTCTCGCAAATTTCACCTATAGGAATGCATAGCAAGGGGCTATAATAATCCGCAAATCAGAGGAGCTTTCATGGATTTATCCACCTTAAATCACTGGCAACAGTTGGCTATGTGCACCGCCTTGTGTGAGCGCAGCATGCCTAACTTTCAATTATTTTGTGAAATTGAACAAAAAGAAGACGACTTTAAGCAAAGTCGCAAAATTCTAAATAAGGTGTGGGAATACCTGCGCGGGCAATTAAGCAGCCTTAAAAACATGGAAAACCAATTGGAAACCATTGAGTCCATCATTCCCAATCCAGATGACTATGAACACTTCGGCGCTTACCCAGCCATGGATACCATGGTCAACCTGCAATCCTGTGTGCAAAGCATTTTAGATAGCAGCATTTTGGATGCGCAAAACATTCAAACCATGGTGCGTGAACGCTTATCTGAAGTGTTAGAGATGCAAGACATTCCTCAAGATGACAGTGAACTCTGGCATCGCCAAGTGGAATTTGAGCAATCCGTTTTGGATATCATCTGCGCGCAAAACAGCCACGCAGACATGATTAAAACCCTCATCCCACTCAGCAAGGATGGCGGTGTTAGCCAAATAGGTATTTGCTTGGATGACTAGGTGTGCCCTGCTTATCACACTGATCATGGCCTGTTTATCTGTGTTCGCTGACGACGATCACAGTGGCCACAGTGATGATTTGCTGTTAATACTCAAAGACAAAATTGTGCTGCAAAAGCTCATTAAAGGCTTTGATCAACTACCCCCAGCAGAGCAAGTGGCCAATTTACAACAACAAGGCAAACTGTTTAAACGCATGATGCACAGGCTTAACACCTATGTGGCCATCCCAGAAAATCATTACCCAAATTTGCAAATGTACCATGAAAGCTTAAAAAGCCGCGCGGCTTTAGTGAGTGAAATCACCCAATTGGTTTCTCAGTACCAAGCTTTGCAAACCCGCAGCGAATAAATTCCTCCGAACCCACAGACAGGTCTCTGCCATCTGCTATCTTTAATTATCGCAAGACGTGAAATTGGGGATGGATGTCGATGAAACATTGGATGGCGCTGGCACTGGTATTGTTATGTCACAGCGTGCAAGCAGATCCCAAGGACATCATTCAAACATCCCTTGAACAGCTTTTCAGTGACATCACCTCATTAGAATCCACTAATCAACACGACTACCAGAATCTTATTGCCACCCATGTGAGCCCTTTGATTGATTCCCTAAGTATGGGCCAGCTGATTTTAGGCAAGTACTGGAAACGGGCCAGCATTCAACAAAAACAAACCTTTATGCAATGTTTCAGCCGTCAATTTAGGGCCACACAAGCCGAAGCCTTTTCGGCTTGGCAACCCACAAAATGGCAGATTCTAGAGCAAACCTTTAATGACAACCAAACCAAAGCGGCCATTAAAGTACGCATGTCAAAAGCCAGTGAGAGTCGCGAATTTATTTTAAGACTGCAACAGATCGAGCAACAATGGCGCATCTATGATGCCTCCTACTTAGGCATCAGTTTACTAAAAAACTTCAAAGATGATTATGCGCTTAAGATTAATAATCAAGGCTTAAACAAAACTCTGGCCCAAGTGTGTCAGCAATATCCTGAATTGGTTAGACAACTGACAATCGCGGGTACCCAGTGGCCGCCGTTTATCTCACGCAGTTTGCCCGGACAAGGGCTCAGTGTAGAGATGGTCAGCGCTATCCTCACCCGAGCTGGCTATCAAGTGAACATGGTGTTCGCCCCTTGGAAGCGCGTCTTGGAAGGTATGAAACAAGGGGAGTTTGATATCAATGTGGCCGTTTGGAAAAGCAAACAGAGAGAGCAGGTTTTAAGTTTTAGTCAGCCGTATTTTTATAACCAATTGGTAGCGGTTCAATCCCACCAAGGACAATTGGACACCAGCAACTTAAGCACGCTTTTGGCACAAAGAGCCTCACTCGGGCTAATGGATGATTACGCTTATCCTCCCATGATCCAGCAGTACCCTAATCGCCAATACTTCAATCAATACGGCTCATTGTTCCGAGATATTGCAACAAACAAATTGGACTTCGCCCTATTAGACCAGTACGTAGCTCAATATTATTTGCACCATTTCGCAACACTCAAAAGCAGTTTGCAAGTATCCGCTAACCCTCTAGACAGCAGGACACTGCATATAGGGATGATAAAGCAACACCCAGCAGCGAAAGAGGTTCTAACTGACTTCAATCGTTATTTGAAAATCTACCTAAAGAGTCGTGACTTTCAGGCGCTACTAACTAGGTATCAGATCAATAAATTGGATAAAACGTCAACTGATTCACAACCTTAAACATGGGTTTTATATCATTTACTCACAAGCAAGGATTTTTTTTGCTTCCAAAGAGCACATTATCTAGCTTTAACATAAGACATTAAAAAAACGATCACTCTATGAATGTATATACGTCGATTCTCATTATTACCCTCGCCCTACTGCCCATCGCTAGTAGCGCTGCGGTGCAGGTGATTCCCAAAGGTTATCAACCTCCTAAGACATCGACCGAATCTCAAGCTGCCGATACCCAGCTGAGCGAGCAGCAACTGCATGACAACTTCAAACAGGCTATGTCAGAGTACCGTTCTGAACTTAGAGCCTATTGGCCAGATGCTGAAATCAGCAGCAAGACTCGCCTAGTGCTGTACAGCGATGACTTCCAACAGAAACAAGCCATCGACTTCAAGGCCAACGAAATCCAAATCACCATGCCAAGCATTCACTCTGGCAAGGTTCTAGACTATCGCAAGATGCAGTACAACCTACAGCAAACCCTGACGACACTGCTATCAATGGATCTTGAAACCGCCATTGGTAAAGACCCCATCAATCAAAAAATGGAGTCCCTAGCGGGTATTCGCTACGCTCAAGACTTAGGGGCCTTAGGCAAAGATTTAATTTTATCCGAGCTATTTAAAGATGAACGCCCAACCATTGACGCCATTGAGCGCATGGCGCAAAAGCTAACCAAGACCGCCTATATTCGTTACCCAGCCGTGGCATCGTTAAACCTCGCGTTTGCCTTTAATGATCGAACCACTTACATCGTATCCTTACCGGAAAAACGCATTCGCATGAAAGCTAAGCGTTATAAGTCATTCATTTACGATTACGCTCAAGCGTACAATCTGCCGCCGTCTTTGGTATTTGCCATTATTCATGCGGAAAGCTCCTTTAATCCTTTGGCCCGTTCGCAAATACCGGCTTTTGGCTTAATGCAAATTGTGCCCCACACCGCAGGCAAAGACGCCACCCATATGCTGTTTAATAAACAGCGCGTGTTGTCACCAAGCTATCTTTATAACCCAAAACAAAACGTACAAGTGGGTGCAGCCTACTTACACATTTTGTATTACCGTTATCTCAGAGAAATTAAGAACTCTAAGTCTCGCTTATATTGCGCCATTGCCGCCTACAACGCAGGGACTTCCAGTGTGATGCGCACCTTAACCGGCCAAGCGAGCATTAATAATTCCGTGGACAGTATCAACCGCATGACATCCAATGATGTATTGCGCCGTCTGATTCGCCAAATGCCCAGTTCAGAAACCCGAGACTACTTAAATAAAGTATTAAACCTGCAAAAAACTTATGGCCAACTCTAAAATTATTCTCGTAGGGGTTTCTTACTTATTAAGTACTGGGTGTACAGATACATCCCTGCCTCACTTTTTTTCCGACATCAGCATGGATGCTGATAACAAAATCCATTACCAAGACATCCATCGCTTATCTTTATCCTTAGTGACACTTAAAAAGAACATAGATGAAACGGGTTTTAACCCTATTTTGAATTGCTACTTAAGATTGGAGAATGCGCAGAAAGGCCCATGGAACCAGGCCTGGGTGGCATTTAACATCAATGTATTCGTGAACAAACATAAAGTCGCTTCCATTAAACGAGCGGGGATTTTGCAACATCATGCTATGGAAGTGGAAATTCAACAGCAGCTTCCAAAATTTGGCTTAAAATCTAAAGATATTAAAATTGAGATCACCCCCATTGCTTGGATGCCCAGTTACCCACTGGAAATACAAGCAAGCGATCAAGTGGCCACACCAAGCAATCCCGTCACTGTGAACTAAATTGTCATTGAATCCCATCTAAAGTCATTGCTAAAGTGTGAGCAGAATTTTAAGGAATCTTGCTCATGACTCAGCCAAATATGTCTCTCATCGAAGCCATTCAACAGCGCCGTTCCGTTCGCGGCTTTAAACCCGACTTGGTTCCACAAGAGATTATTGATGACATCTTGGCCAAGGCTCAACTCAGTCCATCTAACTGCAATGTACAACCTTGGGGAGTACTACTGGCCAGCGGCGATGCTTGCCAAGCCCTAAGAGAAAAAATGCTTCATGCGTTTATGCATGGTCACAGCATGAACCCAGATTTCTCGCATCTGCCCAAATTTGAAGGGGTCATGCGCACTCGCCAGGTGGAATGCGCACAAGCACTTTACGGCGCTATGCACATTGAGAGAGGGGACAAAATTGGACGCATGAAAGCAACCGCACGCAACTACGAGTTCTTCGGTGCGCCCCATGTATTATTTATCACTATGAGAAAAGACTTTAGCCCTTCCATCGCCGTCGATGTGGGCATGTACGCTCAAACATTGATGTTACTTATGACAGCCTATGGTCTTGGTAGCTGTGCACAAGCCAGTACGGCTTATTATCCGCAAATCGTACGCGACTTTTTTGAAGTTGATGAGGAAACTGGGATTTTATTCGGCATCAGCTTTGGCTATGAAGATGCAAGCGTCGATGCCAACGCCACTCGAACCAATCGAGCGCCATTGGACGAAGTGGTGGTTAATAAAAGCTAAATTACACCTTTACCTTTAACCAGCGGGTGAGTAACTCTTGCAGCAACGCTTTCTTATAAGGCTTAGCTAAAAAGTCACTCATACCCGCTTCTAAGCACTGATTTTTAACGTCGTATAGCGCGTTAGCCGTCAGTGCAACGATTGGCGTGGATTTATTTAGCCCTTCCTCTTCACGAATGGTTTGCGTGGCTTGATAACCATCCATATTCGGCATTTGTAGATCCATTAAAATCAAATCGTATTGATTTTGTCGCGCCAACACCAAGGCTTGAACACCATCTTCTGCCAGGTCACATTGCAAGCCAAAGTCCTTGAGCATGCGCAAAGCCACTTTTTGATTCACCACATTATCTTCAACCAAGAGTACACGGTGCTGTAACGCATCCATCAACGACTCTTCAGGCAGTAGTATGGGTTGTTCCACGTCACCTATGGCCAACTCCCAAGTAAATTGGCAAATAAAGCGGGAGCCTTGTTCTGCTGCACTTTGAACAATCAATTGACCGTTCATCTTCTCTACCAATTGCTTGGAGATGGCCAAACCTAATCCTGTGCCACCATATTGTCGAGAGATCGACGCATCTTCTTGCTGGAACGCATCAAAAATGCGCTCTATGTTATCTTCACTGATGCCCTTACCTGAGTCACTGACCACAATACTGACTTTAATCGTATTATTTTCGCGCTCAATATTTCCGATACTCAGCCCCACATAGCCCTTCTGAGTAAACTTAACGGCGTTACCCAAAAGATTCACTAACACCTGATGTAAGCGCGTTTCATCCGCTTTCACTTTGATGTTTTCAACGGCTGCGATGTCCACATCAAATTGCAATTCCTTGTTGGCAACAACCGCTTTGAAGCCATCTGCCAAGCGGCGCAGACTGACGTGTAAATCAAAATACTTTTGCTCTAATTCAATGTTGCCTTGCTCTATTTTAGAGAAATCTAAGATGTCGTTAATTAACCCCAAGAGATGGTCACCAGAGGACATGGCAATCTCCACATACTCATCTTGCTCTTGCGACAAAGGCGTTGACTGCATCAACTGCAGCATCCCCAGCACACCATTCATAGGCGTGCGCAATTCATGGGTCATTACCGCTAAGAATTCACTTTTTGCTTTGTTAGCTTGTTCGGATGCTTCTCGCTCTTTAATTAAGCTTTCCACATAATGCTGCTGAACCTGTTCCGATTTTTCCAGCTCTTTGGCAAGGGTATTCACCCCTTCCTGCAATTGCTTCACCTCACCATTGGCAGTCTCTGTGGTACGAGCGCTATAATCCCCTTTGGCCATGCGCTCCACAACAGATACCAGCTTTGAAATAGGCGTTACCAACTTGGCGCCACTGAGCCAAGCAATCAAGCCACAAATACCCATGGCCACACTGGCAATTAAAAACGCATTTAAAATAATTTCGTTTTGGCGCTCTTCAACAAAACTGGTGGAAAGTCCCACTCGCACCTGTCCTAATATCTTTTCTTGTTTTTGTTTGCCAAACCAATCATCGTCATCGGCCAACACGTCATATTGAATGATGTCCGCTTGATACCAGCGTAATAAGCCTTTATCTGTGGTGGTGGGGTTCTGGCTAAACTTCATATCGCTTTGACTGAATAATAAACCGCCAGCTATGTCTTCAATTTCAATGAACTCAACGTCTTTGTCTTCCAATAACACACGCGTTAATGGCGAGATAATGGATTGATTACCGGTGAGCACAAAATAGTCCGCCGTGGAGGCCAATTGCACCGCAATAAGCTGTCCCTTATTGTCCAGTTCATGTTTCACATCTTGAATACGCACATTGATGAAGTAGCCACTCAACACAAATGACAAGATAAGCGCAGGGCCAAGACCCAAAATCAAGGTACGGGTATAGAGGCTCCAACCTTTAGTGATCATCGGCGGCCTCCTTAATCTTTTTAACTAAAGACGCTTCACCATCCACCACGATATTTAATGAACGAGCCACCTGCTCATTTACATTCACATCAAAATACGGGTTCGCAATTAGCTGGCTGTCTTTAAGTTTGCCACTGAGCCAGTCAGCACTGGCTTTCAATATCTCAGGCACCCCAGAATACACACTGGCAACGGCGCCCGCGCGAACATACCCCTTATCAGGCCCAACTAAAGCAATGCCGGAACGATATAAGCGCATGAGAATACTGCGAATGGTGGTGGTGTTATAAAGGGCATCGTCACTCACCCCCAACACAAGATCCACATCGCCTAATACATCCAAAGCTTGTCGATCCCAATCAAGGGGGTCTTTTAATTTTGCCCAGTGCAATGCCAAGCCAAATTGATCCGCCAAGGCATCCACCTGCTTTTGATTGACACTAAATTGACTGGAATAAAACACCCCTACATGTCGAGCCTGTGGCGCAATGATTCGAATCAATGCTAATTGCCGCTTGATGGCTGGTGAATTATCGAGCGTGGAAAAACCCTTTTGGTGCTGTCCCGACAATTGCACTCTTACGCTATCGGGCAAAAACAGGGCTAAAACAGGTTTTTTTGATTGATTAATAGCCGGCAACAGTTCACTTAGGGCTTTTGGGCCTAGGGTCACCCATTTATCAATATCGGCTTTGGGGGTATCTTTTAACTGAGAGGTGCTGATCAATCGGATTTGATCATTAGGTGCCAGGCGTTGTAGCTGGTTTTGAAAGGTAAGAATCTGCTCACTTTGATTGTCCACCAACAAACCTACCGTTAACCCCCATGATGTAAGGGGGAACAGCATGCACAGCCAAATTGTGGTGATTTTAATCGCTTGCACTGAGCGTCCCATGCTCTAACTTATGGCTCCTGATTCTAGTGCCTACATACAATACTAGTAGAGCATTATGCCTAATTGTTAACTAATGCGCTCGCTCTAATCGCTTAGTTTGTGCTCTAGGTGCGAATTTTCGGTTCAAATACCGAATAATATCATCAGACTCATATAGCCAACGACTGCCATTTTGGCTATCAATGCGCAGGCAAGGTACCTGAGCACGGCCACCGCCGGACAAAAGTTCTTTTTGAAAAACATGACAACGATTAAGATTTTTAACCGTCACATCCACATTTAGGTGCTTGAGATGTCGCTGAATTTTATTGTTGAAAGGACGTTGACTGCAGTCGTAGAGGGTCAAGCAACTGGCCTGACGATCAACCTTTTTCTGTTCTTGAGTGCTGCGTTTAACTGGAGGTGTAAAAATAGAGGAGCAAGACGCCAAAAACTTTCGGTACCAATACATAACCAAGCCAAGTAACTTCATAGGTTTGGCGCTATTCTACTGACGCCAATACAAAATGCCAGAGCATTTCGTCTGATTTAAACCAAAAAAACGCGATTAAGCGCCAGTCCCACAATTACCAGAATACTTAAACAGTAAAAGGCGACCCAGCGAGCCATTATACAGCGTCTACATGTCTTTTTTATACCCACTAGTAGATACCTTAATTAAACAGATACCTACAAGTGTAGCCAACAATTAGTGAATCAGTTTGTTGCGATTGAAACTTGGAATACTGCTCCAGTCTTCCCAGTGCATCCAAACAGCAAATGCTTTACCTACGATATTGCGATCCGGCACAAAACCCCAGAAACGGCTATCTCCGGAATTATCACGGTTATCACCCATCATGAAGTAATGACCTTCCGGTACCACCCATTCGCCATCACCACGACTAGGGATTCCCACATACTGTTGAATAGGATAGCCATTTTCCTCATAAGTCATAATGCGTGGCGCATTATGTGGATAAGCGCCTATCAACTCTTCAGGCACTTCCGCTCCATTGATATATAGGGTCTTGTTTGTATAGCGAATATGATCCCCAGGCAAACCAATCACACGCTTAATGAAATACCTTGGGTCATGGGGTGGAATAAACACCATAACATCGCCCCGTTGCGGATCATCCATAGGAATGACCTTGGTGCCGATCACAGGCAAGCGAAAACCGTAGGAGAATTTGTTT
>JBFEWA010000136.1:0-7669 GCA_041546605.1 Bermanella sp. | reverse complement strand
TCCATACTCATGCATCAGAAGACGACGATAATAAGATGGATGCGACTGCCCATTAGATCTAGCTAGTGCTTCAAAATTAGCATCATAAACACCATCATGAATAACACTGTCTAATTCTGGAAATACCTCTGCTAATGTTTGAGTATTTACCAAATCAATTTTTTTACGATTAATTGAGTTATATAAGACCAAACCTCTTTCATCAGCCAAATAAAACATCAAACCTGACAGAGCCGTACGACTGAGATTGGCAATGAATTTATCAATATCGACATTGATAATCACCACACCAAATAAGGTATTACTGGTTTGATCGTAAACAGGAGTAGACACCCGCAATACAGGCTCATGGGGGACTACAACTTTACCGTATTCCATGTTCAGCTCAATGGGTGAAAAATCAAACTCCCCTTTATTCACCCTAATGGCATTTTTAAAGTACTCCCTATTTCCTTTTGACTGTAACTTTGAGTTAGGTACGCGCCATATTTGATTACTGGTACGTTTTACATTTACCAGCTCACGGCCATTATTCGCCACACCAATGTAACGAATCTGCATGTAAATGGACTTACTTTGAATCATCTGTTCAAAGATTTGCTTTAAACGATCATCCCATAAACGATAATTCTCCTGATCGTTTTCTTTGCTAGCTTTGATCAACCCTTGGATGGGTGGGGTCTGACTAAGAAACAACACATCCGATGATGACTGGCGATACATTTGCGCTAATAGTGGCTCTATCAGCTCCGCCTCTATAGTTAATTTTTTTAATTCACTTTTAAGTAGAATATTTTTACTTTCGTTATAAAAAACCACCCCCACAATAAACGCCACAATCAGTGACAAAGTGAAAGCACTCACAGGCAAAAGAAAACTAATTGGGCGAGTAGATTTACCAATGGGAATTAGTTGAACCGTCTGTTGCTCAGCGGATTGTGTTTTTATCTCTTGGTTATACATAGCAATGTAACGTTGCACGCTATAGATCAGACCAAACACCATGACGCAATAAGCTACCAATCTCAATCCATAAGCCATGTATATTTCTATGTCTGTTACATGAGTGACTCCAATCCACATATGTAACTCAGCAACCACATTAGGCAGGCAACTTAGCAACATGGCACTGGCAATAACACCATCGTTCTTTTTGTAATACACATAAAATAAAATACTACTGACAATCATGCCCACAAGGGGTAAGGCCAAGAAATAATCCAGTGTTTCTTTTTGGATAGGCTCAGCTAGAAAAACGAAATAGAGGGCGATAGAAATACAGGCAAGAATAGATCCTAAGATCAACAGAAGGGTAATACATCTTTTTTCGCTGTGAGTGTTTAGCTGATGACATAGCAAGTACATTGCAAACAAACACAATACAATACTAAACAGTGTTCGCGTTACAACCCATGACCCCTGAAAACTGAATTCTTCAGGAATGATTTGAATGAGATGTATGGTTTGCAAACCATCTAGACTTCCCCCCAATACAAACACAAGCATTAAGGCGACATATAGGGCTTTGCCATAATTCAAAGAAGAAAATAGGCAGATCAAGCCACCAGATAGGGACAATAAAACCGGCCCCCAGCTTACTAACCACTTAACTTCTGTGCTAGGTGCATTGAGGTCTAATCCGGCCAGACTAAAGACGGTTAACGCCGCACATAAAAAGACAACCGGAGCACCCACATAGGTGCGAAAAGAATGGAATCTATCCATGCCCTGTGAACCCTAACATAAGACGCCCCATCACCTTGATAGTCCGGACGTTGCCTAACTAAGTTAAGCAGATTCGACTTAAATCGCCACCGTCCTTAGGAGGAGAGGCGGCGCCCATACCAAAGCAAATACAAGGCTATGGCAACCTCCAATACTAATAAAGCCAGCAACATGCCATGCATGGGTGCCATTAGCACATGTATCAATCGAGACATGGCCAGCACACTAGAGAATATAGCGGCAAAAAAAACACCACCAAACAATAACTTAGGGCGTATGGACAGCCAAAACATGGCCACACCTAGCCCCAACTGCAGTCCCCCATACACACTCAAAAACTCTACTTTGCCGTGGGGCTCAGTCCAGCTTAATCCCAGCCCTTGGGCCGCTAATTCAGGCATCAGCGTACACCAAATAGCCGATAACACATACACGCATCCAATGATCCGTAAAGGCATAAATGATCCTTAATTGTCAAAGTTTCCCCACCTAATACGTCACCGATCCTAGATTGGCCCACATCTGAGAATATCCAACTACACTAAAGTAAATATGTGAAATATTGATTTCGTAGGGTTATGTCCACATCAAATCAGACCGATACACCAATCAAAAGTGAATATCATGTCTTGGAAAGTCAAGGTATGCTCTCGCAATTCTGGCGTCATAGTTTTTGGATCACCACAATATTTGCCTCGAGCATCATATTTATTTGTGCGTGGTTTATTGAAGCTAACAACAATGAAGCCTACCTCAATAAAAAACGAGCCGAAGTACAGAATCAACTTAGTATTATACGTGCCAGACTAGAAGGCCAATTAAACAGCAACATTCAAGCCGTAAACGGTTTGGTCGCCGCCGTCAGTGTCGAGCCAGACATGGACCAAGAACGCTTCGCGTTATTTGCAAAACCACTCTTCGAAAAAGGCAACCAACTGCGTAACATTGCCGGCGCGCCAGACATGATCATTTCGTTAATGTATCCATTAAAAGGCAATGAAGCCGCCATAGGATTAAACTTTCTTACCAATAAGCAACAACGCCATGCTGCCGTTACTGCTAGAGATACTGGCCGATTAGTATTGGCGGGGCCAGTTAACCTCATGCAAGGGGGTCAAGGCTTTATCGGACGTATTCCCGTGTATACCGATCCAAGCGTCACCGGCACACGTAAGTTTTGGGGGTTGGTTTCCGCTGTCATTAATATCGAAGAGCTTTATCATGCCAGTGGATTACTTGACCCTGATCTCACTTTAGACATTGCCATATTTGGACATGATAAACGCTTTTCTGATGGTTCAATTTTTTATGGCGATGAGAGTATCTTTACAAAAAACCCAGTAGTTTCATTCATTCAGCTACCTTTTGGTAATTGGCAACTAGCTGCTCTGCCTAAGAATGGCTGGCCAACCTTGGCTTCAAATGCTTGGCAACTCAGATTCATAATGTTCATTGTGGCCTTATGCATTCTGACTCCCATCATATTACTAACTTGGCTGAGCAAGCAGCATCGCGACCAGCAAATGCGCCTAAATGCATTATTTCAACTCTCTCCTATGGGAATCGCCCTGACAGAATTCGAAACAGGCAGATATATAGATGTAAATCATAAACTAACGGAAGACACCGGCTATAGCTCAAAGCAATTAGAAAAAATGAGTTTCTGGGATTTAACGCCAAAAAAGTACTTTGAAAGCGAAAAAAACAACTTACAGAAACTCAATACAGATGGCACATTCGGCCCCTATGAAAAAGAATACATTAATGCTCAAGGTCAGCTTTATCCTGTATTACTTAATGGCATATTGATACAGGATAGCAAGGGTAAAAAATACAGCTGGTGCTACATCGAAGACATCACCAAGCAGAAGCAAGCCGAAGCAAAGCTAGCAGAAAAAAATAAGCAACTAGAACTAATTATCAATGCAACTCAAGCGGGCATCTGGGATTGGCAAGTGCAAACAGGCAACCTGCAAGTGAATGCAAGATGGGCTGAAATAATTGGCTACACACTAGAGGAATTGGGTGAGATCAGCATTGAAACCTGGCTCTCCCATGCACACCCTGACGATCTTGAGGAATCCGGCAACAAACTGGAAGCACACTGGCAAGGTAAAACCTCTGCCTATTTGTTTGAAGGTCGCATGCGACACAAACTCGGTCATGACGTTTGGATACTAGACACCGGGAAAGTCATTGAGTGGGACGAAAAAGGCAAACCCATACGCATGGTAGGCACGCACCTAGACATTACAGAAAAAAAACGTGCTGAACAAACCCTAGCTAAAACCAATGAATCCCTTGCCACGCAAATGGAATTACTCAAAACCATTGCCAGGGCGCAAAGTAATTTTATTCGTAACTCTAATCCCAACCAAGCATTCTCCGACCTTCTCTCGGATCTCATTCGACTGACCGAAAGCGAAATAGCGCTTATTGCTCGAGTGACACAAAACACACAAGGCATCCGTACCATTATCGGAGCTGTGAATTATTTGAAATATGATGAAAAGGCAGATCAAGCACAATCCCAAGAATTAGATAAAGATGCACTAATCATGGATACACCAGATGGTGTATTTATGCAGTGCATCAAAGATCAACAGCCCATTTATGTTAATCGACCAGACTTAAGCCACTATAACATTCACTGGCCAGATCAATATCCGTCACTCAATCGCATACTCTGTATTCCGATTGTGTATAACAGCCGAACCCTGGCTATGATTGCATTGGCAAACCGTCAAAGCGATTACGATACCCAGCTCGTATCTTGGCTTACCCCTTTACTCAACACCATTGCACAAATCGTGGATCAAATAGAGCATCTTGAAAGCAAGCGTGAAACAGAACTGGCATTAATTGAAGCGAAAAATGAGGCGGAATCAGCAGGCCGCGCTAAAACAGATTTCTTAGCTACCATGAGTCATGAAATTCGTACACCCATGAATGGTGTACTAGGCATGCTAAATCTATTACATAGAAGTGACTTAAATAAAGAGCAATTACGCAAGGTGGAAATTGCCAAACTGAGTGCAGACTCATTACTCTCAATTATTAACGATATTCTGGATTTTTCTAAAATTGATTCCGGTAAATTACAACTTGAAAATATAGAATTTAATATAAGAGATGTCGTTGATGATATCTGCCAATCCATGGGATTACGCACACAAGAAAAGAGCATAGAACTGATCATTGACTCAAGTGGTTTGACCCATGATTACATTATTTCTGACTCACTGCGCATACGGCAAATACTCACCAACTTAATTGGTAATGCCGACAAATTTACAGAAAAAGGATTCATTAAGGTTACCGCCAAAAATATCCTAGTAGATGAACAGCTGATTTTACACATCTGTGTAGCTGATACAGGTATTGGCATGTCTGAAGAAAACATGAAAAAACTCTTCACCAGCTTTACTCAAGCAGATGCCAGTACCACTCGACGTTTTGGGGGAACAGGATTAGGGCTGAGCATTTGCAAGCGCATATGCGACCTCATGAACGGTAAAATTTGGGTTGATAGCGAAGAAGGCCAAGGCAGCACATTTTGTTTTGAACTACCCGTTATAGCCGGAAATAACCCATCTGATTTAAATTTACCAGCCACACTTAAAGATTTAAAAATTCTTATTATTGATAGCAATGAACACACTTGCCAAGCTATTAGCAATCAGTTCATCGCCTGGGGAAGCTCCGCTAGCACAATACAATATGCACAACAAGCTATTGAGCTATTAAGCGAGCAGTATGAGTTTGACCTCATATTAATTAATGACGCTCTCCATGATCAACTGGGTATTGAATTAGGAGCATATATTCGTTCACATTATCCACATATGGATACTCGCCTCGTACTCATGACCAAGGTTAATCAAGAGTACAGTGATGACGCTATTCAGCAAGCTGGGTTTAATGCACACTTTGCGAAACCTGTTACCACAAAAGATCTAATGCTCAGTTTCAAATCATTGGAGCACCATGAACAGCCAATCGAAACAAACCATAAAGAACAAGTGTTACGCTTACCAGCTAATAAAGATTTACTTTTGGTCGAAGACATTCCATTCAATCAAGAAGTAGCGCTGATGTTACTAGCTGAATTTGGCATCAATGCTGACGTGGCTAATAATGGACAAGAAGCCGTGGACAAAGTAAAACAAAAGCTAAAAGAAGGCTCGGGTTATGACGCCATTTTAATGGACTGCCAAATGCCCATTATGGATGGGCATGATGCCACCATGGCCATTCGCAAATTGGAAAAACATACCGATCATAAGTGCCATATTATTGCCATGACGGCCAATGCGCTACAAAGCGATCAAGAACGTTGCTTATCTGTAGGCATGGATGATTACCTCACCAAACCCATTAATGAAGAAGCCCTGTTTCAAACCTTGCAAAAGTGGCTAAAAAAATAATTATCACTGATCCCCAGCGTATTCATATTCAATTTTTGCCACAAAATATTCACCATCTTGACTGATGTCTTCAATATTGGTTAGGCCTTCATAGCGCAAAATACGGCGATTGCGTTTATCGTAGGTGAGTTTTATAGGGTCAACCAAAAGGCTAATTAAAAAGTTACTGGGTTCCAGATCAAACTGGATAATACTATCCGTCTGAATAGTAGGAATTTATGAAAAAGCAATTAATTGTCCGCGAGTAGGTGCGAGAAAATCAAAGTTCAGCGTTTCACCGCTTAATACCTTATCCCAATTTTCCAGCAATAATTGATCAAATCCTGCATCCACTACCATTTTCTGCTGGTAGCGAACATCCGCTTTTAAACTATCTCGTTGATCCTGATATTGAATCATAACCACGTCTTGCTGGCGCTGAATGTTCAGTGTAACTTGACTGCGTGTATCGGTAAAACTCACCTTAGGCACCAACAGTGCATCGCTGAAATCCAATTGCTTTTGCGCAAAGACTTCACCTTGTTTATCTTTATAAATCACTTGTGTTTTTAGGTACTCTTGATTTTGATTTAAGCTTACCTTGTGATGCTCTTTGTAAATAAGCTCCCCTGTATTGGGATCAAACGCGTTACCTACAAATTGAAACCCCTGAGCATGCAGTGAAAATAGTACAGCCAATAAAATACTGCCACTGGAAATACCTATTCGACTAATTATCTTCATATTCATCACCATAATCAGAAATAGACAACTGCAGCTGTTGCTTTAACCAAAAGATAAGCCACGCCATGAACCCCCACTGTAGAACAGCAAGCGGAATATACATCAAAGATACAGACAAGGCTTCAGAATTAAGCTGGGAGCCAAGCCAATAACTGGCCGGACCAAACACTGCAAATAAAACCAGTGAGAATTTTAACTCATTCACCAACCAATCAAGGGCGTGATTTAAGGTTAAGGCAAATGCCAACCAGAGCAAAACCAGCCATATTGGTGTAAACGGAAGATCATGTTCAGTATTATTAAAATCATATACTGATAAGATGCTTAAAGCCGTATCACCAATCACACCCACACTCACCACAAATATCAAAAATACCAATACACGGAAGTTACATTTCTTCCGCCACAACACATGCGCCAACATACTCGCCACACAGATGGCTCCAATGAGCACTTCACCCACCACCAAACAAAACCAGGCCAGTTGAAATAAAGCTGCGTTTATAATGAGATGAACCATTAGTGTTACCTCGACTCTTGAAGCAGTTGCTTCACATCATGGCGAGAGGCTTTTGCCACTAATTTTAATCGTAGAAAATCCGGTAAGTGACCCAAGAATTTTAGTAACCAGGTAAAGCGTTTTGGAAAGTGCACATCAAAGCTTTGACCATCTAAACCCTTCACTATGCGCCGTGCCGCATCTTCTGCGGATAACAAAAACGGCATAGGAAAATCATTCACATCAGTCAGCGGGGTCTTCACAAACCCAGGACTCACAATTCGAATATCAAAAC
>JBFEWA010000300.1:0-4173 GCA_041546605.1 Bermanella sp. | reverse complement strand
GGGCGCCTAATTGCGTCAACGCATCCACTGCTAATGCGGTACTGGTAGCACCATCCACATCAAAGTCACCCACGATTAAGATTTTTTGCTGGGCGCTCATCACTTGGATTAATAAATCACAAGCCTCTGCCATACCTTTAAGAGCATGGATATCTTCTAGGCCTTTTAAGGCAAACTGAGTGTTCTCAGAATTTAAGCCACGGGAATGGAAAATTCGCTGCAATAAGGGCAGACTGGTATCAAATTCACGGCGTATAATTTCAATATTCATAAAAGCAATTGTACGCAGTCAGGTTAATTCGAGAAAGCAAAGATTATGACTCAACCTAAGGTTCACCTATTACTAACAGGTGATGAAATCATGAGTGGCGATGTCATCGACAGCAACAGTGCTATGATCGCCGATCATCTTGCCACACTAGGCTTACGTCCAAGCAAGAAAGTCACCGTAGGCGATTGCTTAGAAGACTTAATCACAGAAATGCAAAGCCAAAGCCAGCAAGCGGATATCTTATTAGTCAACGGCGGCTTAGGCCCCACCGAAGACGACAAAACCGCTGAAGCCTTAGCCCAAGTCATTGGTTCACCCTTATGTGAACACACTCAAGCCATCCAACAGATACAAACTTGGTGCGAAAAACACAATTACCCCATGAATGATGCCAACAAAAAGCAAGGCATCTTACCGCAGGCGGTCTCTATTTTAGAAAACACCAATGGCAGCGCCCCGGGTTTCTACTGCCAACACAACAACTGCTTAATGTTATTCACACCGGGTGTGCCCAGTGAATTAGACGCCATGCTCAGCCACAGTATTTTACCTTTATTGACTGAGCGCTTTGACAACATTGAGCCTCACTCCACCAAACGCTTACAAGTGTTTGGTATTGGCGAATCATCATTACAATTAAAACTGCGCAAACACATAGCAGATTGGCCACAAGATATTGATTTAGGGTTTCGAGCCGCGTATCCACAAGTGGAAGTAAAACTCACCGCTCATAGCAAACAAGCGGAAACAAAAATCGACGGCCTTACTCAACAAATTAAACAGGTATTAGCCGGCCATGTGATTGGCGAAGGTAACTTACAGCTACCCGAACACCTTGTGCAATTACTAGCAAACAAGCAGCAAACCATCACCACGGTGGAATCGTGCACGGGCGGTTTGATTGCCTCCAAAATCACATCCGTTGCGGGTTCCTCAGCTGTTTTTGGCGCAGGTTTTGTAACCTATTCAAATGAAATGAAAACTCAAATGGTAGGCGTTAAAGCATCTACATTGGATGCTCATGGTGCTGTATCTGAACCAGTAGTCATCGAGATGGCACAAGGCGCTTTAGCCAAAAGCGACAGCGATTGGGCCATAGCCGTCAGTGGCATTGCCGGGCCAGGTGGCGGCACAGACGACAAGCCTGTAGGCACAGTATGGGTGGCCTGGGGCAATAAACAGAAAATTAAAACCGTGAAATTATTCTTCCCATTTTCGCGCCAACGTTTTCAAGAATATGTGGCCAGTGCGGGTTTGGATTTGATTAGAAGGGAATTATTGGAAGTTGAAGAAAAGCCGAATTATTTTCCAACAACTTGATTGATATGCAATGCGCATAAGATGGTTAGATATAAGTGAGACGAATATCGTCACCCATATATAGACGCCTCACATGAACCCCCCTTAAGCAAAAAATGCAGTACCTCTCGGTACTGCATTTTTAATGGGCTTCGCCCTATGAAAGTGACAAACAAGCACTTCACAAAAGCGTCTGACGTCAGACTGATTACTTAAACGTATTCTCAGCAATAAACGCCTGAACATCCTTTAACTCCGCCGGAAGCACATTCACACGCTCTTCACGATCCATCAGATCCGTCAAGTGATGTGGAAGGTTTGGCATCTCAAAACCAGCACGTTGAACCGCTTCTTCGAATTTCACAGGGTGAGCTGTACCCAAGGTGATCATCGGAATGTTTTGGTTACGACGAGTTTCACGAGCCGCTTTCACACCGATAGCTGTGTGAGGGTCTAACAGGTAACCCGTTTCTTCAAACACGTCTTGCATGGTTTTAACGGTTTCATCTTCGTTTACAGCGAAGCTGTCGAATAACGCACGGGCTTTGGCCAGTTTTTCTTCATCCAAAGACACCACGTCTTTCTTGGCGTTCATGCGGCTCATTAGTTCAGCTAATGCGGCACCGTCGCGATCGTAAAGATCAAACAACAAACGCTCAAAGTTAGACGACACAGCAATATCCATTGAAGGAGTAATGGTGTGTTGTAATGGGTGCACTTCGTATTGGTTTTTGCTCATTAAACGATGTAATACGTCGTTGCTGTTAGTGGCAATGACTAATTGCTCAACTGGTAGGCCCATTTTCTTCGCCATGTAACCGGCAAAAATATCGCCAAAGTTACCGGTAGGTACCGAGTACGCCATTGGGCGCAATGGACCACCTAGGTTCAATGAAGAATAGAAGTAGTAAACGATCTGAGACATGATGCGCGCCCAGTTGATGCTGTTTACTGCAACCAATTTACGCTCACCTTTCAAGAAGGCTTGATCACCAAAGCTGGCTTTAACCATGTCTTGCGCTTGGTCAAAGTTACCTTCAATGGCGATGTTATAAATATTATCGCCTTTTACGGTTGTCATTTGACGACGTTGTACTTCAGATACTTTGCCGTGTGGATGCAGAATGAAGATATCCACATTCTTACATGCTTTGGTGCCTTCGATGGCGGCAGAACCAGTATCACCAGACGTGGCGCCCATGATCACGACTTTCTCGTGACGACGCTCTAATACGTAATCCAATAAACGACCAAGTGTTTGTAGTGCGAAATCTTTAAACGCTAAGGTTGGGCCGTGGAATAATTCCAATACGTATTCGTTGTGATCGATTTGTTGCAATGGCGCAACCGCTTTGTGACCAAAGCTGCCGTACACTTCATTTAAGATGGTTTGCAATGCAGCACTGTCCACACAACCTTCAACAAATGGGTAAATCACTTTATGGGCTAATTCCGCGTATGGAAGATCACGCCAAGATTCGATTTCCGCCAAGGTGTAGTGAGGTACGTCTTTTGGTACATACAAACCGCCGTCTTCAGCAAGACCGGTTAATAGTACTTCTTCAAAGGTTAACTCCGGTGCATTACCGCGAGTGGAAATATATTTCATCATATCTTTTATCCCTGACAGTCAGGTTAACATGTTAGCCCGCGGCTATTAGTTAAGTTCTTCAACACGGATGCGTACAACCGCACCGTTAATTTCTGCCAAGCCTTCGATTTCTGCGATGGCTTGGTTCATGATTTTTTCTTGTACTTTATGGATCAACATAATGATCGGCACAAGAATCTCACCGTCTTTTGGTTCTTTTTGGATCAGCGCTTCAATGCTGATGCCTTTGTTGCTCAGAATAGTGGCCACTTTCGCAAGCACGCCTGCTTTATCTAAAGCTTCCATACGCAAGTAATAACCGCTTTCGATTTCATCGATTGGCAATACTTTCAAATCTTCTAAGCTATCAAACGATAAGGCTTCCACTTGAATGCCACGGGCAATATCAATGATGTCTGCCACAACCGCTGAAGCCGTTGGGCCAGCACCGGCACCTGGGCCACAGAACAAGGTATCTTTCACTGCACTGCCTTTCACCGCAACGGCGTTCATCACACCATCTACTTTGGCAATCATGTTGTGCTCAGGAATCAAGGTTGGGTGCACACGTAAATCGATGCCTTTTTCGCTACGCGCACTCACGCCTAAATGCTTAATGCGGTAGCCAAGCTCTTCTGCGTATTGCACATCTTCACGAGTGATTTTGCTGATGCCTTCGGTGAAACAGTTATCAAACTGCAATGGAATACCGTAAGCGATGGAAGACAAGATAGTCAGCTTATGAGCCGCGTCGATGCCTTCTACGTCAAACGTTGGATCCGCTTCGGCATAGCCTAACGCTTGCGCCTCGGCCAGTACGTCATCGAAATCACGACCCTTGTCGCGCATCTCAGTCAGAATGAAGTTACCCGTACCATTGATGATACCGGCAACGCGCTCAATCTTGTTGGCCGCCAAACCTTCACGGATGGCTTTGATCACAGGAATACCACCGGCCACACCGGCTTCATAACCCACGCTCACACCGGCTTCTTTGGCTGCTGCAAAAATT
>JBFEWA010000378.1:0-3021 GCA_041546605.1 Bermanella sp. | reverse complement strand
GCGGGCATACCCGAAATAATGGCCAATTGCGTTTGCGTGTCTAATCCTAAACGGGAGCGAAAATAATACTGCTCACCTTGGTTAAAAATGGCGCCGTCTTGCACATCAATAATGGCTTGGCCGGGCCAGTAGTAATAATCCACATAATCGTTGCTGAGTAATTGCGCCATACCATCAAACGAAAACGCAATAATGCCCGCGATATTAAAATAGAAATCCGCTAACGGGTCTAAACGCTGCTCCCAAGGTAATTCGTGCTCCACCACCTCGTTGGTGGTTTGCGCCGCCAGCGTAGTGAAGATGGCTTTTAATTTAGCGGCCATGGGGGAATCGTCTTGGGCTAAATAATATTCCTCCAATTTGCGTGACAGCATGCCTTCCCCTAAAAAATGCAAAAAGTAATTGGGCAGCCAAGCCCCAGAAGCATGGGCAAAGGGAATAAACTCTTTATCTAACGATTCTTGTGTACCACCAGATTCATCAAACACGTCCGTTTGATGGCGCAAGCTGCTGCGCACATGATCCCAACCGGCACTGTAATCAATCTCGTCCAATTGCGGTTGCGTACCCAAGCGCCCAGGCACCACCAAGCCTACATTCAGCATCACATTTAATGGGCCAAATTGCGATTCGCTGCCGTAGTCTTGCTCAAAGTAAAAATAGATTTTGCTGTTAGAGGGGGCTTGCTCGCTAGCGGCAGGCAATTCGGGAAGCTGAGATAAAGGCATACTTGAGGTTGCGCTATCTGTTGCTGGAGCAGTGGCATCGTTTAGCTTTGAGCCAGAAGTGCTCACCTCTTCGGCGCAAGCTGACCATGTAATAAACAGGGTGGTGATGACAATTAACAACCGCAACAAGGTGACATACTCAAAGGTGAAAATTGTGGGTAAGGATACTGGTGAATAGGGGGAATGACAAAAGGGTTTTGATGACGTGTTGATGACAATTTTATAGTGGTACTAGGGCACCCGCGAATGTAGTGAGTACTTTGGGTATGCAGGTATATATCGCTCGTGGGTGCATGCTCGTACATTTCAGGAGTTAAGATTATGTGTAGGAACCCGCACCTGCGGGTGATAAATATAAAAAATTTAAATCGTTCGCCCTGAGCTTGTCGAAGGGTGTCCGCTTCAAGTCTTTTGTAGGAGGGCGCTTGCGCGCGATTATATGATCGCAAGTGCGTTGTTTGAATAGTGTTAATTATTTGAGACTTCGCGCTTTGAGTAATTAAAGCCTGAACGGTTTTCTTTTTTGGGGGAGCGAAGCTCCCGAACGAAGTGAGCCCCGTATCCCCCCGTTCATCCTGAGCCTGTCGAGGAGTGGCTTTATCTTTTGAGTAAATGTATGAGGGTGCACCGCGCCCGATAATTCAATAAGTGAACCCCAATGGCCATTCTTAACATTTTCCTAGATTGTCCGTATTTATCGAAAACACCGGCTCATTTTTCCTATTAAGAATAATTTTTCGCATTCTGGATAATAAAAATGAATGAGTATTCATTTTGTGCTGATTTTGGGTTGGCGCTCTAATATTTTTGTATTACATTGGGTGCACGCCAAGGAAGATGATTTACGGATAAATTAAATGAATAAGGCAAAAGCCATTAAGGTTGCATCGTTAATCGTGGGCTTAATCATCACTGCATATGCAATATCCGGTTTCTTTACCGGTGAGTTGTATTACTGCGCAAGGGGAGGGTGCAATATCCAACCCCTTGCAGATTCAAACGCGCAAGCATTTCCACTGTTTTATATCTTATTCGCTTTCTATGCCTTTTTAGGAATGGCTTTTATAAGCTGTTCGTCCATATTACTTTTCCATCCTCGTTTTTCTAAATATCTTAATAATCAAGAAAAACCCCAAGATTCATTGCGTGAAGCATTAAAAGAACTGGATGTCTTCATTGCTTATAAGCAAGTTGATCAAGCAAAAGCCAAAGTTATGCAATTGAAAAAACAACATCCACAAGACGCGAATGTGCATAAACGCTATGCCAAGGTCGCGCAGTTGGTTAAAGGTATGTAGCAAGGATTGAGTTGGGTGAGAAGGGGATTTCAAGTACTCTGACCCCTTGATTATATAAACAAGTTGATCAAGCAAAAGCCAAAGTTATTCAATTGAAAAAACAACATCCACAAGATGCGAATGTGCATAAATGCTATGCCAATGTCACGCAGTTGGTTAAAGGTATGTTGCAAGGATTGAGTTAGGTGAGAAAGGGATTTCAGTACTCTGACCCCTTGATTGCAAAATACTACTTATATATACAGTGTATTTTTGAAGTTGGAAGAAATCGGCTGAATATTAAAAGAATTAACCCGTTATTACGCCTGTTATGTCTGGATTCATTCTAAAAACTTGTGCAAAATCAGTTAAATACGAACATGCGCTTGGAAATAACAGGCGCCTAGTTGCAAACGCAGATAAAAAGCAAAATATACCGTGCGTGCGCGTTTTTTCCGCTTGATTTGAAATGGATTTCAAAGAAATGCCTTTGCTTTCAAATATTTACCGTCGAGAAATGCCATTGTCTAACAATGTGTAAACGCGCATGCGCACGATTAAAATGTTATGTCATTTTCGGCATCTACAAGGTAGCTTGAATGCTAATCAATAATATCTTTTGCAGTAAATTGTGTGAGCAGAATCGTAATCGATCATGTAGTCCATGCCCTATTTGCAAAAACTTATGGGATGGTCAACCTGAGAGTGAAAAGTATTATTGCAACCGTGCTTGGGTTATGTGCAAGCAGTGCTCTCATGAAATGCATTGTTGCGTAACTTGCGGGCAGGGGATGAAATTATTCAGCCCCAAATATATTAGGTATATGCTCTCAAAAATTATTGAGAAAACTAAATGAATATTATATTTGTTGTGTTTGACATAACAAGTCAAGGCATCAGGATTGCAAATAGCTGCGCTCGTTCCGAGCTTCGATCTATTTTCTACCTATGCTTGAAGCGTTAATTATCAAGGATGTTAAATGAAGTGCTGTAACTGCGATAATAAATTAGATTGG
>JBFEWA010000335.1:0-3607 GCA_041546605.1 Bermanella sp. | reverse complement strand
TTTTAGACAACCTGTCAGAGAGTGGTTTATTGAGCCAATACTGGTAAATAGCAGCGATAGAGAAGGCCCCTAGCGCAATGCCAGCACCGGGCAAATAGAAAACGCCTTTATTAAACGTAATAATGCTGGACATCTCCATCAGCTCACGCGCGAACATAACAACGGCACTCAAAAACCAGATAAAGGCACCAAGTGACATTAAAATAAACCAGGTGGTGCCAGCATATCGGATGAGTAGCGATGGTTTTTCGTGGTTGGTCATAGAATTCATCAGGCTACCTGGATTGCGTGAGTATTTAGTCTAAAATACGCCTTGTTGATGACACTTTATCTGATTAAATAAACATAAATAGCAATAACAAGACGACGCCAGCGATAGCTAGAAATAGCCCAAACTCAGGCATGAATAATAAGCCTTGAGTTGGAAGCTGGTCTTCTAACTTCGATATAACATCATCTGGAACGGGTAAAATCCACTTGCGTAGAACGAATTGATACAGTCCGGCAGCGATAAAGAGCATGGGTATAACGATATCGAGATTGTCCTGATACCATTCGTGTTCATCAGGTTGAAAAGAATCACTACCAACACCAAAAAAAGTCTCGTGTTGCCCCTGTTTTGAATCTAACTCTTTGTCGGTAGAATCATTCATTGTTAAACGTCCCTATATGGATAGTTGATTGCGAGAGCAATAAGCTACTTGGCTTTAGAAGTGACCTGATTGCATCAATACGAATGGTAAACTCTGTATTACAGCCTGAATCTTCATGCCGAGATTGATAAATCATAAACACCAGTGACGAATCTGTGAGATAAAAGGCGGAAGAGCTCTCAACAGAAGGGCATTCAGGGTTAGCCTTTTGAGTTGCAAGTAATTTATCCCTTACGATAGCCTGAAAAGCGCTATAGGCTTCCGTGTCCTTAAACTCTGAAGAAATCTCGAATGGGGTACCTGTGTGAAGGTTGTAGTTCAGCGCACCTGATGAGCTATCTGGCGACGGCATACCAGGGCAAAACCACATGACTTCATAGGACATGCTGAATAAGTCCGAATCGAGTCGCTTCACTTCAGCGGAAAACGAATAATCACCATACTGCTCACAGCTGTACTCCCTGGAAAGCTCAACAATGCGGGCATTAGTTGTGTTCTTAATGGCACTATTTATGCCCCCTTTAATCTGGGGGTAGCTGGTGACAGACTGCCAGTAACCCATCGGTAAAGCATCATTTTCTTCGCCGAGTTCTGAAGTAATCATCTCGAATGAAACATCATCAGCTGCAGCTTTCTCGATGGCCAGATCGGCTGGCGTGCTGGTTGGGTGGTCAGAAGCTGGTGTGGAGCTGTCTGAGCACGCTGTAAACAGCGTGAACAAGGTGACAAGCAGAAGAGTCTTTTTCATTATTAGTTAGCGGTAAGCTCGGTTTGAGTTGTAAATTATACCTGTTGGTATTACCAGTGCCGATAATGGCCTGGTTTCTATATAACCATCAGGCGCCCAGAACTTGTTAAATTTTCAGAATAGTCTCCGGACAAGATTTAATTTCCTGGAATTTCTCAAGCATCATGTCACGTACTTTCTGGTTAGCATTTTTGTTGGTTTTCACATTCACCGTGGCAATACTGCAAATGTCAGTTTTGTTCACGTAATTTAGCACCAGGTACTCGCGCATATCCAAAGGAGATTCTTCAGTTCCCCAAGAAAGCCGGAAAATCATAAACCTGGGTTGATCGTTTTCAACATGCCACTCAATGGCCTTTCCCGGTTCCAGAGGATTTTCATTGGTCACCGCAATAAAGTCTGTGCTGAGCTCGGTGCTGTCTTTTATAAGATGAATATTGAAAAACTGCGGTGGCTGATGAGTGATTTCAATATTAAAACCTTTAATGGGGGCGCAGGTCAGTTCAGTAAATGCGGCATAGTCGTTATCAGTGGTGTCTTTGCAGTCTTTTATAAAAGTATAAATCGGGGCTAGTTGGGTAGATTCTTGATTGTCACTGCTATAGCAGGTTGAAGATAACGCGACGATTGTGATGCCGATTGGGAGTAAATTTTTAATGCTGGATTTCATGGTTACTATATACCACTAAAGTACAGTTATGGTTCGGAGTGGCGAGAAAACCACGGAATTAAGTAGTCAACGAAGGATAGTAAGCTAAATCGGCTCAGCGATAAAAGGTCAAGTTTTATCTGCCTCTTCTGTACGAATACTCTCTGAGTTAACAAAAACAATAATTCTGGAATGTAGCCATTGGTGTGATGCTTCTTCACATGCCTGAGAACGATTCGATTCCAGGTAGAATGGGGTCATTTCTCAATTGTACTCTTCTAGTAATAACCCCGTGTTAGTATCACTAAATACACACTTTCGTCATGCCAGCATGACCCTAGCTGGCATCCAGTGACTTAAATATTTAACACACTTAACTCATAGAGTATTCATACGAGTATCAGAGGCAGTTGACCGTTTCAGGGTCGATATCTTTACGCTCAACCGGTACCATGCAAATACAGATAGAGTGGTTAATGATGCCCATTACCGCATAGTGTCCTGGTTTTATCGACTCAATTTCCAGTTGTGGTGCAACCAGTTTGAACGTGGTTGCTGTTTTAGTCTGACTGGCTGAAATAATCTTACCAGTCACGATCTGCGCATCTGGCATGCTATCGGCAATTGAGGGAGATTTAAGTAACCCCAGGAAACCACTGCTCTCTTTTTTGATGGCGTCAATCTGGACTAGAATTTTCTCGTCTGGCGTGCGGTCAGCTGGCCATTCCCATTTAAGCTCAAAATCAGCAGACATTGCACAACCTCCTATAATCATAAGTGTGATAAAACTGTATAAATGTAAAAAGCATAATTGTTTGTATTTACTCAACGATAAGTTCATATTGGCTTCCCGAAATTTTTCGGGCTCCTATAAATCCACTGAATATTTTAATTTTACCAGTGTGTTTGGCTTTAAGCTGTTTGTATAGGTTATTTGGGGTGTCCAGTCCAGGGATGCCAGATGCCACTATGTTAGCCGCTATGAATGCATCAGATGCATTGGTTGAGCAGTTGCCACCAATTATATTAAATGTACCGGGATTCAGACTGAGATTCTTCCAATATTGCTTAAATTTGTCTGCCTGAGATTTTGTAGTTTCAATAAGAAGTACAGTTGAGATAACTTTATATTTTTTTGCGGCTGCCGCATTAACATAAAACGGTCGGATTTTAAGTAAATCGCCATGAAAGGCAACCTGACCCTTCATATTCAGTCCAGAGTTATTCCAGGATAAGGACGGCCCGTTTGCCCAGGAATTCACCGAGCTTCCAGAGAAGGAGCCACTCGAACCACTCGAGGCATCACCTGCGCCGCCAAAATAACCGACAGGTTCGCCGCCTGGCAAAATGCAATCTGCATGTTGGGCTAACTTGTCAGGACTATGTTTGTCATTTTGCTTGCCTCTAACGATGAGACCAACGACATTAGAAGATATTGTATAAGCAGCCATTTTCAAAATCCTTTTGTGGCTAGAGTAAATGTGAATGTCTACCTGAGTAGTGCTCTGGAAAAGCCAGGTAAAAGAGTCCCGTCATAATCCTAGGCTATATTAAGAA
>JBFEWA010000428.1:0-2505 GCA_041546605.1 Bermanella sp. | reverse complement strand
TTGGGGTTAGCTCGTCTGGGTTCACGTTCTCTAATGCCAGTTCCACCTTGGATGGGGACGTGGCGAACATGTCACTTTGTAACGGCATAGGTTCTGGGCTTTGAGCCTGAGCAGATTGAGCCACAGGTGTCGTCGACGCCGGTTTGGCTTTTGCCGGCTGCTGGCTGTCGTTAATCTGGGTTTGCTCAAGGGCACCCAGTTTGGTCT
The DNA here is from genome assembly GCA_041546605.1 of Bermanella sp. Classification (GTDB taxonomy): domain Bacteria; phylum Pseudomonadota; class Gammaproteobacteria; order Pseudomonadales; family Oceanobacteraceae; genus Bermanella. The sequence goes on along the minus strand of JBFEWA010000428.1, from coordinate 2,298 downwards.
TAGCCTGATCAATCACGTTATTCGGCACACCTGCAAGCTTGGCCACTTGTAAGCCGTAACTCTGACTGGCTGGGCCTTCTTCCACATGGTGTAAGAAGACGATGTGGTCGTTATGTTCGGTGGCGGTGAGGTGTACGTTCACCACGGCAGGGTTTTGCTCACTGAGCTGTGTCATCTCAAAGTAGTGGGTGGCAAATAAGGTGTAAGCACCTACTTGCTGGGCCAGATGCTCGGCGCAGGCCCATGCCAACGAAAGACCATCAAAGGTACTGGTGCCTCGGCCCACTTCATCCATCAACACCAAACTGTGCTCGGTGGCGTTGTGCAGGATGTTGGCGGTTTCCGTCATTTCCACCATGAAGGTAGAACGGCCACCGGCCACGTCATCACTGGAGCCCATGCGCGTGAAGATGCGATCCACTAAACCGATAGTAGCCGCTTGTGCTGGCACATAACTGCCAATGTGGGCCATCAATACAATGTGGGCCACTTGGCGCATGTAGGTGGATTTACCGCCCATGTTCGGGCCGGTAATGATGAGCATGTTGCGCTTGTCGTGGAACACCACATCATTGGCCACGAACGGATCTTCGATGACGGCTTCCACCACAGGGTGGCGACCTTGTTCGATGTTAATGCCAGGTTCTTGGCTTAATTGCGGGCGCACATATTGTTGGGTGATAGCGCGCTCCGCTAAATTGGATAGCACGTCTAACTCACAAATGGCGCTGGCGGTGTCTTGCAGTTGGTGCAGCTGCTGCGCTAAGGATTCCACCAATTCTTCGTACAAGGCTTTTTCACGGGAAAGGGCGCGGCTCTTACTTGAAAGGGCCTTGTCTTCAAACTCTTTAAGCTCAGGAGTAATAAAACGCTCGGCATTTTTCAGGGTTTGGCGACGAATGTATTCGGTAGGCGCTTCTGCCGCTTGGGCTTTGCTGATCTCAATGTAATAGCCGTGTACGCGGTTGTAGCCCACTTTTAATGTGCTCAAACCTGTGCGTTCTTTTTCGCGGATTTCGATGTCCATTAAGAATTGACCGGCGTTTTCACTTAGGCCACGCAGTTCATCTAATTCTTTATCAAAGCCTTCGGCAATGACGCCGCCGTCACGAATCACCACAGGCGGGTTTTCGATAACGGCATTTTGTAAGGTTTCCACTAATTCTGGGTAAGTGCTGATGCGCTTGGCAAGGTCGCGCACTGGGTCCGCATCCACAGCTGTCATGGCGTTTTGCAAAGAGGGTAATACCGCTAACGCATCGCGTAAACGGGCCAAATCACGCGGGCGCGCGCTGCGCAGGGCCACACGACTTAAGATACGTTCGATGTCACCAATTTGTTTGAGCACACTGTGAATGTCTTCGTAGCCGTAACTGGCGATCATGGCACTGATGGTGGTTTGGCGTTGCTCTAATACTTTTTGATCGCGCAATGGGCGATTCAACCAGCGACGCAACAAGCGGGAGCCCATGGCCGTAGCCGTGCGATCCAACACCCAGGCCAGAGTAAAATCGGTATCGCCATTTAGATTGATGTCGATTTCTAAATTCTTACGGGTGGCGGCATCCAATACGATGGCGTCGTCTGCTTGCTCCACTAGCAAGGTGCGAATGTGGGGCAGCTCAGTACGCTGGGTTTCTTGGGCGTAGTGAATTAAGCAGCCAGCGGCTTCGATGGCTTGCTTGAAGCTTTGGCAGCCAAAGCCGTGTAAATCTTTGGTTTGAAAATGGGCGGTTAATAAGCGAAACGCGGTTTCGTATTCGAATTCCCACGGCGGTAGCGTCTGACAGCCTGGACGTTTGCTTAATGCTTCTGGGTAGTCTTTGTCGTCGGCTAATAATAATTCCGCTGGGCGCAGGCGCTCGATCTCAGCCAGTAAGGCTTCTTCGCTTTGCACCTCAATCACGGTGAAACGACCCGAGCTGATATCCAATGACGAAATACCATGGATCACCTTGTCGCTACGGCCATCTTTATAACTGCTAACCGCCACTAATAAACTGTCGCGGCGCTCATCCAAAAAGCTTTCGTCGGTCAGTGTGCCTGGTGTGATGACACGCACCACTTTGCGCTCAACCGGCCCCTTGCTGGTGGCTGGATCACCGATCTGCTCGGCCACCGCAATGGATTCCCCCATTTTCACCAATTTGGCGATATAACCTTCCGCCGCATGGTATGGAATACCCGCCATAGGGATGGGTTTTCCGCCGCTTTTGCCGCGAGCAGTGAGGGTAATATCCAGTAGACGTGAGGCCTTTTTGGCGTCATCAAAGAAGATCTCATAGAAATCCCCCATGC
>JBFEWA010000105.1:0-8871 GCA_041546605.1 Bermanella sp. | reverse complement strand
TAGCAGCAAAGTTTAATTCACCCAGTAACGCGCAAGCTTTATATTGTTCTGTGTCATTAGGATGGGATAAAAGCACTTCTAGTAGCGTTGATTCGACCGCTTGGTTATCTGAACTTGAGCAAGCAATGAGGTGAAGTATCAATATGACGGTTAGTATAGTTTTTAGCATCCTTGCTCCTTAGCTTTCGTAGTTTAATCCTGCGGCACCTGACGAATGCGTCCATTGTCATCCATGGCCACATAGATAAACGTGGATTCACACACCTTGGTTAGCTCATCGTAATAGGTATTTTGGCTCCACACTTCTACTTGCACATGAATTGATGTGCGTCCGATTTCTTTCACCTTGGTGTAACAACAAATGGCGTTGCCGGATTTCACTGGTGATAAAAATGCTGTGCCATCGCTGGCCACCATGGTGACGCGACCTTTTGAGATCATGCGCGCGGTGTCTTCTGCGGCTGCATCCATTTTGCTTAATACCCAGCCGCCGCTGATGTCGCCATTGGCATTGCAATCCGCTTGTGTGGGAATAATGCGTAAAGTGAGTCGGCCATTGGGCAAAGGGGTGTCTTCGGTTAGATCATTCATGTTGGAGTCTTATTATGTTTATTAATTGGCTGCCGTTTTACCTGCAATATTCAGGCAATACAAGGGAACATAGTGTTGTGGGCCACAATCTTGTTACTAATAAGTTCAGATATGCAGACTGCGGCCACGTTCAGGCATGAGTCGTTTACATTAACTGTTATAAATGAGATCGGGCAGCCAGGTTGCTAAGTCGGGCCAGCAGGCTAATAACACGAGCATTAATAACTGGATGACGATAAACGGCAATACCCCTTTATAAATATCCATGCTTTGCACGGTGTCTCCAGCTACGCCACGTAGATAGAACAAGGCAAAGCCAAATGGTGGGGTTAAGAAACTGGTTTGCAGGTTAATGGCGATCATGATGCCAAGCCATACTGGGTCTAGCCCCATGGCTAACAGAACAGGGGCCACAATGGGCACCACCACAAAGGTGATTTCGATAAAGTCTAAGATAAACCCTAAGAAAAAGATCACCACCATCACCACTAACGTGGCGCCAATGACACCACCAGGCATGTCTTGGAAAAAGCTTTCGACTAACTCATCACCGCCATAACCGCGGAATACTAACGAGAATACAGCGGCACCAAAAAAGATCATGAACACCATGGAGCTCACATTTAAGGTGCTATCCATGGTTTCTTTCAGCTGCTTGAAGGACAGGCTTTTATTCAAATACGCCAGTAATGTGGCTCCTATGGCACCTACGCCAGCGGCTTCGGTTGGCGTCGCGATACCGGTTAAGATGCTGCCCAATACTGCAATGATGAGTAATAAAGGCGGGGCCATTTGTTTGATGGCATCTATCCAGTGGGCGTCTGTCTCTGGCTGCTCCATGGCTGGGGCCACTTCTGGCTTTAACCAAGCCAAGACGATCACATACACGGCATAGGCCAGTACCAGAATCAGGCCGGGTATCAATGCCCCCATGAATAGATCAGCCACAGAGATGGTCTCTGGGCTGAAAATCCCCATTTTCAATTGTGCTTGTTGATAAGCGCTAGAAAGCACGTCAGCCAATAAAATAAGGGCCATAGAAGGAGGGATGATTTGTCCCAATGTGCCTGTGGCGCAGATGGTGCCAGTGGCCAGTGCTGGGCTGTAGTTGTTTTTTAACATGGTAGGCAGCGTAATGAGCCCCATGGTCACCACAGTGGCACCAATGATGCCGGTGCTAGCGGCTAATAACATGCCCACCAAGATCACAGAGATGGCTAAACCTCCTCGCATGGTGCCAAACAAGCCACCCATGGTTTTAAGCAGGTTTTCGGCGATCTTACTCTTTTCTAGCATGACCCCCATAAACACAAATAAAGGCACCGCGATGAGCAGCTGATTGCTCATGATGCCAAACAAGCGGTTAGGTAGGGCTTCTAGGAAGGCGCCATCAAAATGGCCTGTGACGGTGCCTAATAAGGCAAACATTAAAGCCACACCGGATAGAGTGAAGGCCACTGGGTAGCCCAGCATTAATACCGCACAGACGGCAATGAACATGATAAACGGCATGAATTCCATGTTATTGGCCCTCCTGCAATTCTGGCTTGGCCAGGGCTAGGCCATGTTGAATCAAATGGGTGATGCCTTGCAGGGTCAGTAATAAAGGTAAAACCAGAAGCAGGCTTTTTAAGACATATAAAAAGGGTAGGCCGTTGCCTTCTATGCTGCGCTCACCCATGGCGAAGCTGCTTTGTACATAGGGCAGGCAAATCATAAAAATAAAACCACAGGTGGGCAGGAGTAAGAAAATGGTGCCCAGTAAGTTCACCCAGTGTTGCTTGCGTGGGGACATATTTTGATAAAACACGTCTACGCGCACATGGCCATCTTGTTGCAACGTGTAGGCGGCGCCGAGCATGAACAAACTGGCGTGGAAGTAGGTCATGGTTTCTTGCAGTGCAATGGGGGACCAATTGAACAGATAACGTAAGGCCACAACCAGAGTTGTGTTGATCACCAAGATAACGGCGAGATAGCGAGTCGCCAGCCCAATGCGGCGAATCATGGATTCGATGTAACGCTGTAATAAAGTCATGATATGGCAAGTCAGTAAAATTGCTCGGCATTATAACCCTGTTTTTGTGGCTTTGTGGTCGCTAAAAAGTACGAAAACACAGGAAACATGCAGGTTTATATGGGTGTTGGAAGAAAAGCGCCAATCTAGCTGGATAGGGTTTCCATGACAGTCTGTAATATTACTGTCACATAGGTGAAATATATTGGCGGCGTACATTAAGCGAATAACTCCAAAAAGGAGAGAGCAATGAAACTAACAAAACTACTAGCATCTATGAGTTTGGTGGCCAGCGCCATCAGCTTGCCAGCTATGGCCGCCGTTGATGCGGATATCCCTAACTATCAAAAAGCCAGCGGTGTATCTGGTAACGTATCCAGTGTGGGTTCTGATACCTTGGCCAACATGATGACGTTATGGGCGGAAGAATTTAAGCGTCAGTACCCGAACGTGAACATCCAAATTCAAGCAGCGGGTTCTTCTACTGCGCCGCCAGCGTTAACCGAAGGTACTTCTAACCTAGGCCCTATGAGCCGTAAGATGAAAGACAAAGAAATCGAGTCTTTCGAAAACAAATTTGGTTACAAGCCAACCGCCATTCCGGTTGCCATTGATGCCTTGGCGTTATTCGTCAACAAGGATAACCCAATTAAAGGTCTAACCATTAAAGAAGTCGACGCCATCTTCTCTCGCACTCGTAAGTGCGGCGTGGCTAAGTCTATGGATACTTGGGGTGATGCAGGCCTAACGGGTGCTTGGAGCGGTAAGAAGATCGAACTTTACGGGCGTAACTCTGTATCCGGTACTTACGGTTACTTCAAAAAAGCGGCGCTATGTAAAGGCGATTTCAAGAACACTGTAAAAGAGCAACCCGGTTCAGCGTCTGTAGTACAGGCTGTGTCTTCTTCTCTAAACGGTATCGGTTACTCTGGTATGGGTTACCAAACGTCAAGCGTGCGTGCTGTGCCTTTATCTAAGAAAGGTGGCGCTTACATCGAAGCCAATGCTGACAACGCTGTGAATGGTAGCTATCCACTCTCTCGTTTCTTATACGTTTACGTGAACAAGAAGCCAAACCAAGCGTTGGCCCCTATCGAGCGTGAATTTGTAAGAATGATTCTGTCTCAACAAGGCCAAGGCATTGTCGCGAAAGATGGTTACATCCCATTGCCAGCCAAAGTGGTTAAGAAAACCCTTAAGAGCTTAGGTTTGTAATCGCTTAGTTAAGTTCTTGCAGTCAAACACGCGCGGGGGATTCATCCCCCGTTAGCGTATTTAAAGATATATGACATCTGGCTCTGCCTTTACAATGGCCAGCCGTTTTAGCTAACAAAGTGATAAAGCGAATTATGAGTACGCCTTCAACACCGGATATTAATTTTGATACGCCCGCCCTGCGACGTCATCGTAAAGGTCGTGCCATTAAGGACCAAGTTGCTAAGGGTGGTATTGCCGTTGGTGGTTTAAGCATCATAGGGGCGGTTCTTTTAATTTTCTTTTATCTACTTTACGAAGTGGCCCCTATGTTTGTTCCTGCAGACGTGGAACCGTTAGGGCAATACGACATTCCAGGTGAAGAGAATTCCTTGTCTTCACCGACTTTACTATTAGCCATGGAAGAGCAAGCCGAAGTGGCGTTGCGTATTCAAGAAAATGGCGACTTTACCTTCTTCGCTGTGAATAACGGCGATGTGATTAAGCAATATCGTTTACCTATCGAAGGTGAAATTGCAGCGTTTGATATTAACACCCAAGCGTCTCGCGAAATGGCCTTTGTGAATCAACAAGGGCAAGTACTGATTGCCAAGCATAACTATCGAATTACGTATCCAAATGACCAGCGTGTGATCACACCAAAAGTGGACTTCCCATACGGTGAAGAGCCTTTGGTTTTATTTGATCAGCCCACACAAGTTAACAACATCACCCTACGTGATGGTGAAGACGCGCTCATTCTGGCGGCCATTGATCTAGACGGACATGTACACGTGACTCGCTTCGAAAAAGAAGTGGACTTCTTAACTGACGAAGTGGTGTTGGAATCCGAAAGCGTTGATCTGCCAAAAATTTCCGGCAACATCAATCAAGTCGAAGTGGACCAAGGCATGAAGTGGATGTTCGTGCTGGCGGATCATCGTTTACTGCATGTGATTAATTTAGGCAGTGGCACATTAGAGCAAACCGTGACCTTAGATGACGTGGGTGAAATCACCAGCTTAGAAATGCTACTGGGTGAAAACTCATTATTGATTGGTACCAGTGCAGGCCAAATCAGCCAGTGGTTTATGGCGCGAAAAGAAGGCAAATGGCGTTTACAACAAGTGCGTGATTTTGAAATGCAACACGGTGCCGTACGTGCCATATCAACCGAGCAACGCCGCAAGGGTTTCTTAGTGGCTGGCGAAAACGGTTATGTGGGCATCTACCATTCAACCGCTCACCGCACGTTATACAACGAGAAGTTAGTTGATAGTGACATCATCAATTTAACCATCAGCCCTCGTGCAAAAGATTTATTAATCGAAACCGAAGACGGCAAGATCACCCACTTTAAAATCGATAACGAACACCCAGAAATTTCTTGGGCCAGTATGTGGGATGAAGTGTGGTACGAAGGTTATGAAAAGCCTGCTTACACTTGGCAGAGCTCATCCTCATCCTCTGACTTTGAGCCAAAGTATTCATTAGTACCACTGGCTTTTGGTACGTTGAAAGGTGCCTTCTATGCCATGTTATTAGCGGCGCCTTTGGCCATAGCCGGCGCCATTTACACCGCTTACTTCATGGCGCCCGCACTGCGTCGTAAAGTAAAACCCATCATCGAGTTAATGGAAGCCTTGCCAACGGTTATTCTTGGTTTCTTAGCCGGTTTAGCGTTAGCGCCGTTCATTGAAAATAATCTGTTAGGCATCTTTATCATGATGATAGTGGTGCCAGTTGCCATGTTGGTGTTTGGCTTTACGTGGGCAAACTTGCCCGCAAAAATTCGCCATGCGGTACCGGATGGTTGGGATTCAGTGTTACTGATTCCTGTGATTATTTTAGCGGTATATGTGGCCATTCAATTTAGCCCAGCGTTAGAGAGTTTCTTCTTCGGTGGTTCTATGACCACTTGGTTGAATAACGATTTAGGTGTGAGCTTCAGTCAGCGTAATGCCTTAATTGTGGGTTTGGCCATGGGCTTTGCTGTGATTCCAACCATTTTCTCAATCGCAGAAGACGCCATCTTCAGTGTGCCAAAATCATTAAGTTACGGCTCCCTTGCATTAGGTGCGACCCCTTGGCAAACCATGGTGAAGGTAGTGTTGCCCACCGCAAGCCCAGGTATTTTCTCGGCGTTGATGATTGGTTTGGGTCGTGCTGTGGGTGAAACCATGATCGTATTAATGGCCACAGGTAATACACCGATTACCGATATGAATATATTCGAAGGCATGCGTACCTTGGCTGCCAACATTGCGGTTGAAATTCCAGAATCCGAAGTGGCCAGTTCCCACTATCGCATCCTGTTCTTAACCGGTTTTGTTTTGTTCTTGTTTACCTTTGTATTTAACACCGCAGCTGAAACCATACGTCAGCGTTTACGTGCGAAATACGGTCAGTTGTAGGAGATTGATTCATGCGAGTATCAGTTAAAGAATGGATTAAATCTGGCTCACCGTTTATTTGGTTAAACGCAGGTGCGGTGGCCATCAGTATCATCATGGTATTGGGTTTGATTGGTTTCATTGCGGCAAAAGGCCTTGTGCACTTTTGGCCCGGTAAAATCATGGAGGCCACTTACACCTTACCAGGCAATGCACCCACGTTAGTTATGGGGCAGATCAGCGACAGCGAGATGGTGGGTCAGGCGCAATTAAAAGCCATTGGTTTGAATACCGAAGACGACGCCAGAGAAGCGAAACGAATTCTAATTAAAGTGGGTAACCGCGATGTGTATGGCGGTGATTTCCGCTGGGTGTTGGAGCATCACCTAAGTGATGTTCAATACCCAGAAAACGCCATGGCGGTGGAACGTCGTGAGTGGGGTAACTTCTACGGCTTTTTAGATAAGGTGTATGAAGGTGACACGCTAGTGGCCGATGGTCAGCAAGACCACGCACAAGCCTGGCAGCACTTTCAAAGCTTGATTGCCCGTGCGTTAAGTATTCATGAAGAAATCACCGACATTCAAAAACACGATATCGGTGCCATTAACTATGAAATTGAACGCTTACGTTTAAAGCAGCGCTCATACGAATTGAATAATAATTATGGCCCAGAGCAACAAGCGGAATTAGACGCGGCGCGTAAAACATTAAATGAAGAGTACGAAGGTTACCAAGCGCAACTTAATGAGCTGTATCAAGCATTGGCCCGCGATCATTTCACCGCCCGCGAAATGGGTGGGCAAAGTATCCACATTAAAATGTCTGAAGTGGTGCGAGCATTTGAACCAAACAGCATGGGATTCTTTGCAAAAGTGGGACACTACTTCTCTAAGCTAGGGGAATTCCTAGGAGATGACCCGCGCGAAGCCAACACCGAAGGCGGTGTGTTCCCTGCGATTTTCGGTACGGTACTTATGGTTATTCTAATGGCCATCATGGTGACGCCACTGGGTGTCATCGCAGCTGTGTACTTACGTGAATACGCTAAGCAAGGTGCCGTGACCAAAACCATTCGTATCGCGGTGAATAACTTAGCCGGTGTTCCGTCCATTGTTTATGGTGTATTTGGCTTAGGTTTCTTCGTGTACTTTTTAGGTGGCACCATAGATGAATTGTTTTTCCCAGAAGCATTACCGGCCCCGACCTTTGGTACGTCTGGCTTGTTGTGGGCATCTATTACGCTGGCGCTATTAACCTTGCCAGTGGTGATTGTCGCTACCGAAGAAGGTTTAGCGCGTATTCCACGCATGATTCGTGAAGGCTCTTTAGCATTGGGTGCCACCAAATGGGAAACCCTAAGCCGAGTGATTTTACCCATGGCGAGTCCTGCCATGATGACAGGTGTGATCCTGGCTGTGGCCCGTGCCGCCGGTGAAGTAGCGCCATTGATGTTGGTGGGTGTGGTAAAACTTGCACCGACCTTACCTTTAAATGGCAACTACCCGTTCTTGCATTTGGATCAAAAATTCATGCACCTAGGCTTCCACATTTATGACGTGGGTTTCCAGTCGCCAAACGTAGAAGCGGCGCGTCCGTTGGTTTATGCCACCGCATTGTTGTTGGTACTGGTGATCGCCTTATTGAATTTATCTGCCATTTATATTCGAAACCATCTACGTGAAAAATACAAAGCGTTAGAAATGTAAAAGCGCTAGACGTCGGACGTCGGACGTCGGACGCATTAAAGTATTAAACTGAATTTTAAAGATAGTGAATAACATTATGACTCAAGCAACTGAACAAAAAGGCCATAGCTTAGACATGTCAGCCATGGGCCGTGGTGAATCTAAACACTTAGATCTAGCCAAAGAAACGCCAGCGTTAAAAGTAAACAATCTACGTTTAAGCTATGGCGAAAAAGAAGCCTTACACGGCATCGATATGATCATTCCGAAAAAACGTGTAACCGCGTTTATCGGACCATCCGGTTGTGGTAAATCCACCTTGCTGCGTTGCTTTAACCGCATGAACGACTTGGTAGATGGTTGCAGCATCTCAGGTGAAATTTTATTAGACGATCAAAACATCTACCAAAAAGGGGTGGATGTGGCTGAGTTGCGTCGTCGTGTGGGCATGGTATTCCAAAAGCCAAACCCATTTCCAAAAAGCATTTATGAAAACGTCGCCTATGGCTTGCGCATTCAAGGCATAAAGAAAAAGCGTCAAATCGACGAAACCGTTGAATGGGCACTAAAAAGCGCAGCACTATGGAACGAAGTAAAAGATCGCTTACATGAAAGTGCATTAGGTATGTCCGGTGGTCAGCAGCAACGTCTGGTGATCGCGCGCACCATCGCAGTGAAACCAGAAGTATTACTATTGGATGAACCGGCTTCGGCCCTTGACCCCATCTCAACGCTAAAAATCGAAGAACTAATTCATGAATTGAAAAACGATTTCACCATCGCCATCGTGACTCACAACATGCAACAAGCAGCACGTGTGAGCGATTACACAGCGTTTATGTACATGGGTGACATGGTGGAGTTTGGAGATACGGATCAGTTGTTTACTAATCCGAAGAAGAAACAGACGGAAGACTACATTACTGGTCGTTACGGCTAATTTTGAGCTAGCTTACTCGTGCTGACGGCGTTATATCCAATTTGAGTT
>JBFEWA010000213.1:0-5803 GCA_041546605.1 Bermanella sp. | reverse complement strand
GCCGATGGCACCCTGTGCAATGCTTTGCAATGATTGAATATTCAAACCATAACGGGCTGCTTTTTCACGATCAATTTTAATATCAATATAACGTCCACCCACGACTCGCTCACTGTAAACCGATAAAGTCTGCGGCAGCTTGCTCAGCACGGTTTCAATGCGCTCGCCAATGTCTTCAATGACGTTTAAATCCGGCCCAGATACTTTAATACCCACAGGGGTTTTAATGCCGGTGGCCAACATATCAATACGGGTTTTAATGGGCATAACAAACGCATTGGTTAAACCCGGAAAATCAATCAACTTATTTAGTTCTTGTCGTAGTGACTCAGAGGTCACGCCTTCGCGCCATTGACCCTTGGGTTTAAATTGAATGACGGTTTCAATCATGGTTAAAGGTGCAGGATCGGTGGCGGTTTCTGCACGACCCACCTTACCGAATACGGTTTTTACTTCCGGTACGGTTTTAATAAGCTTATCGGTTTGTTGCAGAATTTGTCGCGCCTTACCAATGGATATGCCGGCATAGGTAGTGGGCATGTACATCAAGTCTCCTTCATCCAAAGGCGGCATAAATTCACTACCGGTTTTATGCAATGGATACCAAGCAGACAGTAGCAATGCTAACGCCACCACCAACACCCAAACGCTGTGTGATAAACACCAGCGTAATAATGGCTGATAAAAGCGTAAGAACACTTGGTGCAATGGGTTATGAGCTTCATCACGAATGTGACCGCGAATAAAATACCCCATAAGCACAGGTACCAAGGTAATGGCTAAGCCTGCGGCCATGGCCATAGCGTAGGTTTTGGTTAACGCAAGGGGCGTAAATAACTTGCCTTCTTGTGCTTCCAGTGTGAATACAGGTAAAAAACTTAACGTAATAATCAGCAGCGAAAAGAATAACGCTGGTCCCACTTCTTGACTGGCTTGTGCGATTACCTGCCAACGATTTTTATCGTTAATTTCTTGTCGCGAAAAATGCTTGTGTACATTCTCGATCATAACAATGGCACCATCTACCATGGCTCCAATAGCGATGGCGATACCACCCAATGACATAATATTCGCATTCACCCCTTGCAAATACATAACAATGTAAGCGCATAAAATAGCTACAGGTAAACTGATCACCACCACTAGAGATGAGCGGAAATGAAACAAAAACAGCATGCAAATAATGGACACCACAATGAACTCTTCTAAGAGCTTGTCCATAAGATTATTAATGGCATTTTCAATTAATTGCGAGCGATCATAGGTGACCACCAGCTCTACCCCTTCAGGCAAACTGGATTGCAATTGCGCTAATTTCTCCTTCACCTTGGTAATAGTAGCTTGAGCATTTTCACCGTAGCGCATGACTACAATGCCACCGACCACTTCCCCTTCACCATTTAACTCCGCAATACCGCGGCGCATTTTAGGGCCCAATTGAATTCTGGCCACGTCCCCTAATGTCAGTGACGTGCCTTTACTATTCACCCCTAACGGAATGTGTTTAATGTCTTCAATGTTTTTTAAATAGCCATGAATTCGCACCATGTATTCCGCTTCGGCCATTTCTAAAACTGATGCGCCTCGTTCCTGATTGGCTTCACGTATAGCGGTATAAATATGACTCATGGGAATGCCATAGGCACGCAGCTTTAGAGGGTCAACCGCGATTTGGTATTGACGCACCATACCACCCACTGTAGCAACCTCAGATACACCGGCCACGGTTTGCAACTCATATTTTAAAAACCAATCTTGCAGTGAACGTAACTCACTTAAATCATGCTGACCTGTGCGATCAACCAGTGCATAGTTAAACACCCAGCCCACACCTGTGGCATCAGGGCCTAGTTCGGGTTGAGCTTGTGCAGGCAGCTTTCCACTAACTTGGCTTAAATACTCCAGCACTCGCGAGCGAGCCCAGTACATGTCGGTGCCGTCTTCAAAAATCACATACACATAACTGTCACCAAAAAAACTGAAGCCCCGCACCGTCACCGCTTTAGGCACACTTAACATGGCAGTGCTTAATGGATACGTTACTTGGTCCTGCACCACTTGCGGCGCCTGACCGGCATAAGACGTTTTAATGATCACCTGCACATCAGATAAATCAGGAATAGCATCCACTGGGGTTTGTTTAATACTAAACACCCCAGCCAACACCAATGCCACACTGATCATTAATACCCACACACGATGGGTAATGGACCAACGAATAATATGGTTAATCATGATTCATACCGTCATGGTTCATTTCAGCATGCTCTGGCTGTTTCGCTTGCTGCACTTCTATGTGTGTAATCAAGTATTGTTTATTCGGGAATTCATCTAAACAAAAGCCGATTTCATCTCCAGCTTTTAAAGCTTTAATATCCAAACCCTCTTGGGCATCTAACCACATGGTCATGGCAGGCCATTGCCATTTTTCCACAGGCTCATGGGAGAGCTTTAATTGATTGCCTTCTTTTTCCACTACGCGGCCATATACCCACACACGGTCCAAACTCTCTTCGCTGGGGCTATCCATACGCGTCATTTCGGCTGCAATATTGGATTCACTATCAATTAAAAATTGCGCTGAAGTCACCACTTCTTGATCATTTTCTAAACCGGATAAAATTTGCGTCATGCCTTGTGCTTGTAAACCCGTTAGCACATTTACAGAACGGTATGCACCATTACCTAGAGACAGCACCACGCGCGCCTGATTACCTGTGTAAATCACCGCATCATTGGGTACAACCAATGCAGGCTCTTGTGGTTTGGCAGAAATATTTAAACGCGCAAACATGTTGGGTTTTAAAATATGCTGAGGGTTATCGAACACCACACGTACCTGTACCGCACGATTGCTCACATTCACATTAGGGAAAATGTAATCCACTTTGCCTTGCCACTCTTTGCCCGGCAATGCATCCACCGTCATAATCACAGGCTGAGCCGCTTGCAACCAGTTGGATTGAGATTCAAATACTTCCGCCATCACCCAGATTTTTGCCAAGTCTGCCGTGGCCATCACTTCGATTTGCGGTTGGATGTACATGCCTTCACGCACATTCAAGTCTGAAACGAAACCGGTCTGCTGTGCGTAAAAAGTTAAACGCTGTTTTACTTTTTGTGTCTGCTGTAACTGCTTAATTTGCAGATCAGATACACCCAGGGCGGTGAGCTTTAAATGAGAAGATTGCAATAAATTTTGATTGCCGGTTTTAATGGCTGCCACAAATTCTTCTTGGGCATATACAAGGTCAGGACTGTACAAATCATACAATTTTTGACCTCGCTTCACTGTGTCCCCGACACTGAATACATACAACTTTTCTACCCAGCCACTTACACGGGAATGATAGTGTTGCACCGTGGTGTCGTCATATTGTAGAAAGCCTGCCACTTCCACCTGCTTTGTCAAAGCTTGTTCAGTGACCTTGGCGGTTTTAACCCCAAGTTGATTTTCCACTTGTGAGGAAATATTCACCGTACCCGGGGCTTGTTCCTGCGCATCGTCTTCTTCATAGACAGGCACTAAATCCATGCCCATAGGGGATTTACCCGGCCCATCTCGACGATAGTTGGCATCCATGGGAGCCACCCAATATAGGGGCTGTTTTTCTTGACTGGCACCTGTGCCATCCATGGGTAAAAGATTGGATAGACCCAACCCCACTAAAAATGCCACAAGGGCAATCACACTGTAACTTTTCCACATAACTTAATACTCAAACGACAAATTGAAGACGCAACTTGGGTGTATTAAGCAGAAATGGGAGGGCGATATAGATTCGAAAGAGAGGTAACTAACAGAGCTGGCTGATAGCCATGATCTGGGTGAGGGGTTTTAAACGCTTGCCAATGAAAGCTATGTTGCGACATGGCACTGCCCACGAAATGACACTGACAATCCTGATCACAGCAGTCATCCATAGCTTTAGGCTGAGTTTCTTCGACTTGCCCATGGCAAGGCATTGCTTGATCCATGACCATTGTATCCATCTGTGCCGTGGCTTTCGCTGACATCATTTGGGCAGCATAGCTCTGACTGATGCCTTGAAGCACCAACAGGACACACAATATGACCAAATGAGTGGATTTCATGAGTAACTCACGCCTATTTAAAAGTGTTGCCATCATACCCTAACGGCTTTTATGAGCCTAGTTAGCGGTATTATCTGAGTTTAGTCTGTATTGGGTTTGTTTGGTTCCCCATTAATGGGGCTATTCACACTACCAGTCACACCACGAGGCCCTGTAAAAGGTAACCATAACATCCTAAGTAGCCTTTGGGTTTGCTCTGGATCAGTAAATTTCACTACACCAATATGCATCTTGTCGTGGCCCAGAGTAGGTTGATCTTGATAACTGCCAAACCAGCGATCCCAGCAACTCAGGTTAAAGCCAAAATTACGATCACTTTCTTGGTGAATGGTCGAATGATGCACGCGGTGCATATCCGGCGTCACCACCCAAGGGCGCAAGATATCATCCCATTTTTTGGGTATAGCCAAGTTAGCATGATTAAACATCGCCATACCGTTTAAGATAATTTCAAATACCATGACAGCAATGATGGATGGGCCCAGCAATAAGACCAATGCAAATTTAATCAAGAGCGATAATGCAATTTCGATCGTATGAAAGCGTGAGCCGGTGGTCACATCTATGTCTTGATCCACATGATGCACTCGGTGTAATCGCCACAACCAAGGCACCACATGGAATAGTCGATGCTGCCAATAAATGGCCATATCCATCAGCACCAAGGTGGCAATGAAAACCAATAGAGGATGCACCTGCCACACATTAAATAATCCAATCCCTTGAGCTTGTGCAAATTGCGCAACACCTATGGTGGCCAAAGGTAAAACTAAGCGTATCACTAGGCTGTTAACAAACACTAAGCCAATGTTTGCTGTCCAGCGTAACTTTCGACTATGACGGCGTGCCCGTTTGGGAAACCTTGCTTCTAACAACATGAATAGGATCAGCAATAAGAAAAAACACGCGCTGCGAACCTGAGCTTCATGGGCCACTAACCATTCAATCATGTTCAATGCACGCCTCCACCGCTTGTTGAATTGCCTGTGTATCAATGGCTTTGTCGTCAATGCATTCCATCACACTGACCTGTTCAGTATTCAATAGTGCAAAAACTTGTTGTGTGCATTCTGACTGAGATTTATTGATTCCCACCACCTGATCATGCTGCACAAACAACCCTTTTATGCGCAGCATATTTAATCCAGATATGGTCTGAGCTAAACGATCCAGGTTCCAACGCTTAGCCGAAAAATAGATGACCTCGGTAAAGAACGGCGTGGAGGTTTGATTAAGGTAAAACGCTTTCGTCTTAGGATGAGCCAAACCCTCTAACGCACTCAAAGACAATTGGGTTTTGTGTATGTTTTCACTGGCTTTGCCGGTTTCATGGACGAGCTGCTGAAATAAGACCATATCCTTGTCTTCAGCTAGATCAGTTTTGCTGGCAACCAATACATCCGCTGCATGCAATTGGCGCTGATACAATTCATGATAACGATATTTGGGTTGAGATAATTGGCGTGCATCCACTAAACAAATGGTAGCGTGCAATGCTAAGTGGGCGTGATACTGCTCATCTTGCAACAGCTCAATGATCTTATCCACATGCCCGAGCCCACTGGGCTCAATGAAAATTCGATGGGGGCGTTCTTGGCGAATCAATTGATTTAACGCTATCTGAAACGGCATAAGCGCTGCGCAACAGGCGCAACCCCCTGCAATCTGCTTAACGATAATGCCAGAGGTTTGCAGCAACGCGCCGTCG
>JBFEWA010000145.1:0-7343 GCA_041546605.1 Bermanella sp. | reverse complement strand
TTATGAGCTTCCCCACGAATAATCACCTGACGCTCCAACGATAACCAGCCAAAATGCAGGCTGATTTTATTATTGTTGGCCAATTGCATGGCTTTATTGCTTTTCAAATTGGTATAAAAGGTAAAACCCGTCTCATCATAGTTTTTTAACAACACGATTCGCTGACTGGGCATGCCTTCTGCGTCCACGGTGGCCACATTCATGGCCGTGGGATCTGTGAACAAGTTGGATTCAATGGCTTGGCCCAACCACAATTTAAATTGCGATATTGGATCAGCAGCAAGATCTTTCAGGTGTAATTCGTTCGCTCCGTATTGGCGACGAATATTCGCGATATCTGACATGGTTTACGCTCGTCATGTGTTTTCTATAGTATAACGAAAATTGAGCATGGGGCTCACATAGTTTCACCTGATAACTCAATTCAAAATAAGCAGATAGTTGTGATTACATTTTCTCACTTGGCTTGCGATCTGATACCCGTACAATAGGCGCTCTACACCTATTGTTGAAGTATTATGAGTAAGCGTCAAAAACGAGCCATCCCGGTGTTTGATCACCCTATCATCGAAACCCACTGCCACTTGGATTACCTTAAAGAACACGCTCTTGAGGAGTTGATCCAAAAAGTACAGCAAGTGAACATTGAAAAGATCATCACCATTGCTGTCTCACCGGGCAATCTTGATACCGTCATGGAGCTCACCTCGAAGCACCCTATGATCTGGGGCACCCAAGGGGTGCACCCGCACGATGCTGAGCAATATACAGAACAAACTGGCCTTAAGATTCGAGAACAAGCGCTAAATGAACGCATCGTGGCCATTGGTGAGATTGGCTTGGATTATTTTTACGATAATGCCGATCGCGAGATTCAGCGTCAGGTATTCCACGATCAACTGCAAATTGCCGCGGATTTAGACTTGCCTGTTGTGATTCATAGCCGCGAAGCCGATGACGATACCATCGCAATACTGAAGCGCTTTGAAACCAGCCTAAAGCGCAAAGGGGTGATTCACAGCTTTACCTCCGGACCGGAATTGGCTCAGTACGCCATTGATCAAGGGTTCTGCCTGGGCTTTAACGGTATATGCACCTTTAATACCGCAGAAAATGTGCGCGATATAATTCGCATGACCCCTCTTGAGCACATTATCTTGGAAACCGACGCCCCCTATTTAACGCCAGTTCCCTATCGTGGTCGCGAAAACGCGTCTTACTATCTGCCCTTTGTGGCGGAAAAAGTAGCCGAAGTGAAAGGCATTGCCGTGGACGAGTTTTTACCCATGGTTTATCGCAACAGCCAACAATTATTCTTTCCTGAGTCATAATTATGCTGCGACTTAAGCACAGTGCATTTTGCAAACTCGTCACCCAAGACGAACTCGCGTGTTTACACATTGAGCACCCTAAGTTCTTTGCCGAAATAACCTTGCAAGGGGCGCAACTGACGCAATTCAAACATAACGAGCTGGGGGAGTTTTTATGGTTAAGCCCACAAGCTGCTTATAAACAAGGCAACAGCCTTCGCGGTGGCATTCCTATTTGTTGGCCTTGGTTTGGGGTATTGGCGAAAAATCCTACGGCAATTACTCAAGCCTTACCTGAAGATCTTGGGGCTCATGGTTTTGCACGCACGCAAATTTGGGACTTAACCCAAGCACAAGAACGAGTAGACGGGGTCACCATCGAATTTCAATTGCAAGATGATGAGCGTACACGCTCAATATGGCCTTTTGCGTTTGAACTCACTTGCCGCTTTCACCTAGGGAATGAGATTCGCATAGAATTAATCAATCATAATACCGGCCAACAGCCATTTTCTCTCACACAAGCACTGCACACCTATTTACCAGTGAGTTCCTTAGCAAACGTGCGCATTCAAGGGGCTCACCATACTCGCTATATTGATGCGCTGGATCAATGGCAAAGTAAGCAACAACACGGTGCTATTGTGATTCAAGAAGAAGTGGATCGAATTTATTTAGGTGCGATTGATTACGCTTGGCAAGATGCCCATCGCCAATTCAGTCTTACTAGTAATAGTGAATCCAGTGTGGTGTGGAATCCATGGGTGGATAAAAGTCTGACTTTGAGTCAATTCCCAGCGGATGGCTATCAATCCATGATGTGCATCGAGAACGGCAACATTCTCGATGACATGATTCGTTTAATGCCGGATGAGCGCCACACACTTAGCATGGTGCTCTCTAAACATTAACTATTGGTAGTCCATTTGTTTGGCCAATAGCTGGGTTAAACCTTGATAGCGAATACCCAGTAAACGATACAAGAAGTGAATCACGTGGGCGTCCCAGCCCACCATGATTCTCGGTTTATTCTTTTTGATTCCCGCCACAATAATGCTGGCCGCTTTTTGTGGTGTGGTGTGCGCAAGTTTATCGAAGCTGGCTGCCAATTCTTCTTTATTTTCACCTTCGCTCACGCGGGCGTTACGAGCAATTTCTGTCGCAATGCCCCCAGGGTGAACACAGCTTACCTCCACATTAGGATATTTTAAGCGCATCTCTTGGCGTAACGCTTCGGTATAACCACGCACTGCAAATTTCGCTGCGTTATAACTGCTTTGTCTGGGAACCGCTATCATGCCAAAGACGCTGGAAATGTTAATCAAATGACTGTGTTTAGCTTGTTTCAAATAGGGTAAAAAAGCCTCACTACCATTTACCACGCCCCAAAAATTAATATTCATGAGCCATTCAAAGTCTTCCCGCTTCACTTCATCCACACCACTGGACAAAGCAACCCCTGCGTTATTAATGACAATGTTGATTTCGCCCAATTCTGCATGCACTTGCGCGGCATAATCCAATACCGCTTGGCGATCAGCCACATCTAAACTTTGTGTATGAATTTTGACCTCTGAACCTTGTTCAGCAATGCGCTGACACGTAGCCTCTAACCCAGCGGTATTGATATCGGATAAGGCAAGATGACAACCTTCTTTTGCTAGGGCGAGTGCGAGGGCTTGGCCAATGCCAGAGCCTGCTCCGGTAACCACAGCCACTGAATTTTTTAATTGCTTCATGTTGATCCTTTATTTTTATTATTACGCCATCGAAGACAGACAAGAAGCCTTCAAGCTTAACAGTCGCTTTTGTAAATTTTTACTGTCTAAATCCAACCAAACACTGGCTGCGTCTAAACTATGAAACGCCATCACTTCTTTATTAAATGGCCACATTTTTTGCGAATAGTCTGTGGCCAAATCCCATGTATCCGGATTAATGATAAGCGCAACCTTATGTGGTGCGTCTCCAGTGCGATCTAATATTACTCGGCTTAACTGTTCAATACAGGTTTCGGATAACTGAAACACCGCATCTCGACAATCAGCCACTAAAATGGATTGGTTGTGAATTAATGCATCTTGGCTTTGCACTACCTCATGCTGGAGCAGCTCGTCTAAAGTAATGTTACCGCTCCAATACTCCAAAACGACAGAACCTTGATTAAAAATACCGTACTCACTTGCCATGCATACTTCTCGAACTTAAAAAACTAATTATACTGAGCTTAGTTTGAGAAACATTCGGGGAAATGAGCCAACTTTCGTAATAATCGGTTACAATAGAAACAACTTAACGAAGAGCATTGGAAATGAGTAAAGGCGCTGACAAGCATCAAGGGCGAATAAGTGAGCTAAATGATTTTGGTAAGGATTTAGCCCGTCGCAGCAAGAGTCACTGTGAATTGTGCGGCGACCATGGTGTGAAACTCGTCATCCACGAAGTACCACCTGTGCCCAAGCAACCGGATTTTGAGCACTGTATTTTTATTTGCGAGACCTGTGACGGACAAATTTCCAAACCCAAAACCTTGGATGCTAATCACTGGCGTTGCTTAAGCACCAGTATTTGGAGTGAAGTGCCTGCCGTACAAATTATGTCCGTTTTGGTGGCGAAAACCCTCGCCCCAAAAGTAGACTTCGCCGCTGAACTCTTGGACCAGGTGTATTTAGATGACGACCAACAGCAATGGATAACTGACGCAGAACTTGATCTTGCGAAAAAGAAATAACACATTAAAGCCATTGCAGCATGGGTTCTGCAATGCGCTTATCCAACACCCTTAATTGACCATCACCAAATAATATTCGCCAGTGTTGCGATGTTTCACTTTTAATCACCCCATCACCAAAACGTTCATGTTTCACCCACACTTCTATTTCTGGTTGAGACACCGTTTTTACCGCTGGCACTGAATTCACTGCACGCTTTTTCTCGCTCAAGGTTAACGGCCATTGCATGGCATCAATATACGCTTGCGCTAAAGGTTGAGCCAATTTCGGCAGGGCCACTTGCGACTGGCTATGCTTAAGGGCTTGAGTCAGTTTTAGCACATCGGCGACATGCATGGATTCAATGAACGGGCTAATGGTTTTCGCGCCATCATGCACGGCCTTACTCGGTGCAATAAGATATAAGCGCTGCATAGCACGGGTCATGGCCACATAGAACAATCGACGCTCACTTTCGATGCTGCTGCTTTGCTGCATCTCCCCTTCACTTTGATATGGGTAATAGTGATCACTTAGCGCAGGTAAAATAACCACAGGCCATTGCAAGCCTTTGGCCCGATGTATGGAGCTGATCACGATACCGCTGTCTTGCACTTGTTGCTGCTTAATTTGAGTCAAGCCTTGCAAGTATTCATGAGTACTAGCAGCGGATAAATTGGATTTGGCCATGAAGCGAGCAAACCCTTGCACGGTTGCGACGCGATCATCCACCTGTTGACTGCTAAATGCACTGTCACTCAAACCTTTATAAAAATCCGTTTCTCGTAAATAACGATTAATTAATTGGTGAGCGGTAATTCTTGGATGCAATGCCAACTCCACTAACTGCAAGCGATTTTCCACTTGCTGCTTTTGCCAACGGGATAGATCCGGTAGATCCATATCTTTAAACCCACGCAAAGCCGGCTCGTTAGTGGCGGCTAAACCATTGGCGATATTCTCTAATTCAGCTCGTTTGATTTTCAACGCAGGAAACGTCAAAAACATTAACCAGTTTTGATATCGCTGACGGACACTGCGTTGCTCAAACACACCTGCCGCGATTTCAAACAGCATCATAAATGGTTGAAGCTCGTAACGTTCTAACACCCAAGAATGATGGGGCATTTGATAGGGAATATTTTCTTGTAATAACGCCAGTTCAAGAGGCGCACTGATCCCCCACAAACGCAACAGCACAGCAATGTCTTCGGCTTTGTGGTGTTGCAAAGCCTGTTTAATAGTTTGTACCGTGCGTTTGGCGTAATCATCATCGTGCTGCAAATACACCTGAGTATCAGGATTACTTTCATGGGCCAATGCCATGACTGGCTCGCGGCCTTTATTTTGATGAATCAACTGATTACTTAATAACGCCACGTCATGACCGTAACGAAAACTGCAGCTTAAGGTGTAATGCTGCGCAGCTTGAAATGTTTCGTCAAAATAGCGCAACATAAATTGACTGTCGGAACCGCGGAATTCATAAATGGTTTGATCCGGGTCTCCAATCACCATGACGTTAGCCCGTTGCCCGGCTAGGGTTTCTAACAAAAACTGCTGGATAGGATTAATGTCTTGGTATTCATCCACCAGTATCCAATCCATGTGATTAGCGTAATGGGCCGCCAGATCCGGGCGCTCACTAAACAATTTGCACGGGTCATACAGCATATCCGCATAGCCAATGCGTCGTTGTTGGCGTCGCCATTTCTCGTAAGCTTCAAATACGGGTACAAAAAAACTGCATTGCTTGGGTAAACCGGTTTGATTAAACACCGCCTTGGCTGGGTCTAAACAGGATTTAACCTGTTCCATAAACGACATCATGGGATCAAGCCATTTCTTTTTGTCGTTGAGAATTTCTTGCGCCAGCGTTTTATTAGCATGCTGCTGCATTAAACGCCACAGCACCAATTCCTGTTCACTTTGCGATATTAATTGCTCTTGAAATCCAGCTAACCAGCCTTGCTGCACTAAACCTTGGTAAATTTTCAAACCAAGGGAGTGAAAAGTACGCACTTGCGGCAACGGGCCTGTCATGACCTTGCGCAATTTATGGGAGAAATCCACCTGCGCCGACTTGTTATACATAATCACCAGCAAACGCTTGGGATTTTGGCCTTGCTGCAAGCGCTCACGGATGAATAAAGCCAAGGTGCTGGTTTTACCCGCACCCGCCACGGCCGTCACTTTGGCGTGACCTTGCCCATGGGCAATGATGCTTAATTGTTGTTCCGTTAACTGCAAACCGGCGGGCCTTTTGAAATTGAGGCGGGCATTTTAAAGCAAAATCCACTCTGATTGGGATTTTTCCGCTAAAGCTGATCATTAATCAACCACAGGGCAACATGAAAAAATCCCACTATGAGCAATCCATGGCCAGTGCTAGAATCGCCCCCCAAAATTCATTCACCTAAGGAATTATCATGTTTAATGTTAATGAATACTTCGACGGCAAAGTAAAATCCATCGCTTTCCAAACCGAAACCCTACCAGCTACAGTAGGCGTTATGGCCGCTGGCGAATATGAATTCGGTACCAGCCAAAAAGAAACCATGACTGTAGTATCTGGCGCGTTGACCATTCAATTCCCAGGCACTGAAGAGTGGAAAACCTTCGCCCAAGGTGAATCTTTCATCGTTGAAGCGAACGTGAAATTCGGCGTTAAAGTAGCGGTTGATACTGCTTACTTGTGCACTTACGAATAACTTGTACAAACTTTAATCAGATAATTTCCCCGTAAATTATCTGGTAAGCCTCGTATCCTGCACTATGCTTAATAGTGTATGGATACGCATTCTTTATTAGACATTACCCCTTTCGATTGGCCTGCTATTTTCACAGCATTGCTATGCGGTAGCATCATCGGGCTCGAACGACAAATACGCGGCAAACCTGCCGGTATTCGCACATCATCATTGATCATCTTAGGCACTTACGTCTTTATTGCCTGCTCTATCTATGTCTCTGAAAACGCAAAGATGACAGATCCATCGCGTATTATTGGGCAAGTGATTACTGGGATTGGTTTTCTGGGTGCTGGCGTCATGCTGAGCAAAGGGCGCAGCGTGTATGGCGTCACCAGTGCGGCAACCATTTGGGCATTAGCCGCTGTTGGGGTGTGTATTGGCATTGGACAATTAGCCAGTGCATTTAAGCTATCGTTTGTGGTGGTGGTGATTCTATTTGGTGTTGACTGTTTTGAAGAGTACAGCCAACACCTAGGAAAGCGGGTGCACAAACGCATTAGCCATTGGCGCAACCGAGACGATGAGTAAACAGTAAACGTTAACTGTTTTCCTTGTATTCCACACTGAAT
>JBFEWA010000228.1:0-5578 GCA_041546605.1 Bermanella sp. | reverse complement strand
GTAGAAGCTGATGTCCAATAGCCCAAGTTCACTCTCCAGCTTTAATGTGTCATGCAGTTGTTGCGCGACCCATGCACCACCTGTGTGAATGCCCACCATTACCACGTCTTGATCTTGTTGGATAACTGGGGAAAGGGCGCTGGCCATGTTGGCGATGAGTTGTTCTGGTTGGGGCAAGGACATGAATTCTCCTAAAACCTGGCCGAGGCCATGGGTATCAATGCAATTATCGGGTGCGATGCAAGGCGGTGCTTTGCCTGTGACTATGGGGTTGCATCTAATGGGTGTTCGCTAAACCAAGATTCTAAAATAAATTGCGCCGCAAGGGCATCCACAGGGTCGGATTTATAGTGCCCTTTGTGGCCTTGGCTCTTGGCTTCTTCTTTGGCTGCAAAGGTACTCAAGCGCTCATCAATAGTAAAGTTAGGTTTTCCATAACGGGCGTTTAAACGATTGCTGAATTTATTGGCGCGGCGTGACATTTCACTGGGAGTGCCGTCCATGTTGATGGGTAAGCCCACCACAAACGCATCCGGTTGCCATTCATTTACTAATTGATCGAGCTGTTCCCAGTTGGGAATACCGTCGCGGGCGTTAATGCAGCCAATGCCGTTGGCGCTTTCGGTGACGCGCTGGCCCATGGCGATGCCAATGCGCTTGGTGCCAAAATCAAAGGCCATAATGGATAGATACTTGTTGTTGACCGGTGTGGACATGTGGGCCCTTGTGTTATGCGTGTCCGGATTGACTGCTTAGAAGGTTTAAATCAATGCCGAGTTTGCTGGCGGCTTTCGCAGCCATTTCGTGTGTATTGGTGTGGAACAATAAATCTTCATCGGCCGGGACAGTGAGCCAGCTGTTGTTGGCGATTTCCGCTTCTAGTTGCCCCGCTTCCCAACCGGCATAGCCTAGGCAAATAATGGCGTCATCTGGGCCTGTGCCTTGGGCCATGTTGCTTAAAATATCTTTGGATGTGGTGAGGCGAACTGGCGCGCTCACCACCATGTTTTGCACATCTTGATCATCACCGTTGTACAGCACAAACCCTTGTTCGGGAGACACTGGCCCCCCTTGCATGATGCTGTGGTTCTTTTCATGGCTGGATTCGATGTCCAGCTCACCTAGGATATCCGCCAGGTGAATGCCCATGGGTTTGTTGATCACTAAGCCCATGGCTCCTTGATCATTGTGCTCGCAGATGTAACACACGCTGTTCTTAAACCAAGGGTCGTCCAGTAATGGCATGGCCAATAACAGGTGATGCTTTAAATCAATGGATTCGGACATGGATTAACTATTGGTTGAGAATTGGGTTTGCTGGAATTGCCAAGTACGGATGATCTCTAGAATGTCCGCTTGCTTGCGCATTTCCTCCGAGAATGGAGCAAAAGGTGCTGCCAGATGCACAATGCGTTTCGCGGCATCGTCCAGCACTTTATGCCCAGAGCTTTCCATGACTTTAATTTCATGGATGGTTCCGTCGGCTCTTACTGCTACTAATAAGCGTAGACTGCCACTGATGTTTTGTCGTATGGCTTCGGCTGGGTAATTTAAGTTGCCCGTGGACTCAATTTTGCGCAGCCATTGATTCATGTACAGAGCATCGCTGCTTTGGCGAGTGGAGGTGGCTGTGAGTCGCTTGGTACGCGGGGCCTTGGTTAAGGTCTGACGCTGGCGATCTAATTTGGCTTCTAAACTGGCGATTTCTAAGCTGCGCTCTAGTAGGCTTTTGGTTGGGCCTTCGGGTAATTGCAGGGCTTTTAATTCTTGCTCCAGTTGTTGGCTTTGAATATCAAAGTCCGCCATTAAGCTGGTGATGCTTTGAAAGCTTTGATCTTTTGGACGCGGCGCGCTGGCGGTTTGTTGTAGACGCTGGGTTTTGCGAATGTCTTCTGCGGCGTAGTCAGCCAGCTCAGTGGTGGTCATCTCCGCCCGTTCCGACAAGGTACCGCTGCCTTCTTGGTTGGCTTGGGCAAGGAAGTCCGCTTCGTCTGGGGCGCGGCTGTCGGCGGTTTGTGCCAGAGTAATATCGAGTGTGGTGGCACTGTTTTGCTTTTCAGGCAGTGAAAAGCCAATGCCAAAAATGATCAAAAGATGAACCAGTAATGCCACGAAAACGGCAAAGCTAAAGCGGTCATAATCATTTACGGCAGCGGTGGTACTCATGGATAGTAAGGCCTAAGTCATTTCTCGTATTTTGCCTGATGGCCAGTGTAAACGCTATGCTTTCACTGACCAGTGCCCGGGCACAAATGGGTTATTGGGCGTTGTTTAAACGCTTTTCAATGGCGTCCATTAACATCATGGCCACATCTTGACCACTGTCGCGACTGATCTCACGCACACAGGTAGGGCTGGTGACATTAATTTCGGTGAGATAATCACCAATCACATCTAAGCCAACAAAGATCAGGCCTTTTTCTTTTAATGTGGGACCAATGCGTTCGGCAATCCAGCGATCGCGCTCACTTAGTTCTTGGGTCACCCCTTGGCCGCCGGCGGCAAGATTACCACGGGTTTCCCCTTGGGCGGGAATACGCGCTAAACAATGTGACACAGGTACACCATCAATCATGAGGATGCGCTTGTCCCCTTGTTTGATCTCAGGAATGTACTTTTGCGCCATGATGCTGCTATTGCCATGGTCGGTGAGGGTTTCGATGATCACGCTCACGTTAGGGTCATCGTGCTTTAAGCGGAAAATGGACGAGCCGCCCATGCCATCTAGGGGTTTGAAGATCACATCCCCATGTTCTTGATGGAAGGCTTTTAGGCGCGCGGCATCTTGGGTAACCAGAACTTCTGGGCAGCATTCAGGGAAGGCGGTGGCGAAGACCTTTTCATTGCAGTCGCGCAAGCTCTGGGGCTTGTTCACAATCAAGGTGCCTTGCTGCTCGGCGCGTTCCAAAATATAGGTGTTATAGATGTACTCATTATCAAATGGCGGGTCTTTACGCATGAGGACTACGTCTAAATCCCCCAGTGCCTGCCAGCTGGCCTCACCTTTCTCAAACCAGTTGTCTGGGTTCATGGCCACTTTTAATGGTGCCATGTTAGCAACGGCCACGCCGTTCTCTAGGGCAAGGTCTTTGTCTTCCATGTAGAAGAGTTCCCAGCCTTTGCGCTGAGCCGCATCCAGCAGGGCCAAAGAGGTATCTTTTTTAAAGCTGATGGATTCAATGGGATCCATGACAATGCCCAGTTTGATGCTCATGCTGACCGCCCTTAAACAGTTGAATTTCCGCCATTGTACCTTGAAAATTGACAGAAATGATCTAGCAAGTGGTTCGCATTTGGTCTAAGTGACTATAGAATGCGATGCGCGAGTATGGTACAAAGACCTGCTATGTGACTATCAGGCTGGTCACACACAATAAGAATACAACCGACCTGCAATAGGCTGATTTATGGCGGACAACTTCGAAAATATTAAAGTGATGGTGATAGATGATAGTAAAACCATCCGCCGCACCGCTGAAACCTTGCTAAAAAAAGTAGGCTGTAACGTGATTACGGCCACGGATGGTTTCGATGCTTTGGCAAAAATTGCTGATAACCACCCTAATATCATCTTTGTTGATATTATGATGCCCCGTTTAGATGGTTATCAAACCTGTGCCTTGATTAAAAATAACTCTAATTTCAAAGACACACCTGTGGTAATGCTATCAAGTAAAGATGGATTGTTTGATAAGGCAAAAGGGAGAATTGTTGGATCGGATCAGTATCTGACTAAGCCTTTCAGTAAAGATGAATTATTAGGTGCCATTCGCAACCACGTAAAGTAAGGTTGCAATGCATCTAATGTAAATAATTAGTTAGACGAAAATTGAGGTTCTTATGGCGCGCGTATTGATTGTTGATGATTCGCCCACTGAAACATTTACTCTGAAATCCATGCTTGAAGCAAAAGGCTTCGAAGTATTGACGGCGGAAAATGGGGCAGATGGCGTGGCTTTGGCGCGTGAAGAACTGCCAGATGTTGTGTTGATGGATATTGTTATGCCGGGTCTTAACGGTTTCCAGGCTACTCGTCAGTTAAGCAAAGACGAGAAGACAGCTCACATCCCAGTGGTAATTGTGACCACAAAAGATCAAGAAACCGATAAGGTTTGGGGTCAGCGTCAAGGTGCAAAAGGCTACTTAGTGAAGCCGGTATCTGAAGATGTGCTGGCTAATACCATTCAAGGTGTAATCGGCGAGGCTTAAGATGACACCATTTGCCCTACTTCATGATATTGCCAGTCGTTGTCGCTCTCATGCGGCAGAATTACCGTCTCGAATTGAGGCGGTAGAAAACTGGCGTGGAGTAGGCTTCATCCTAGGTGGACGTCGCTATGTGGCGCCCATGTCGGATGTGAGTGAAATTTTAACCGCTCCCAAGTTAACCAAGGTACCGGGTGTCAAACACTGGGTACATGGCGTGGCAAATGTCCGCGGCCGCTTAGTACCAGTAATGGATTTGGCGGCGTTTCTTGGTGGACGTGCAACACCAGGGCGCGACAAGCGAACCTTAATCATCGAAAAAGGTGATTTATTGAACGGTTTGATTGTGGATGCGGTGCTGGGTATGCAATATTTCCCTGTGGAAACGAAACAAGATACAACTGATTTGGATGTTCCGGATCAGGCAAAGGCTTTTATTTCTGGGGCTTACCTCAGAGATGGAGAGTTATGGCCAGTTTTCAGCTTTGAAGATTTGGCTAATGATCAAAACTATATGGATATTGCTGTATAGTAAGTACCTACTACAAAATGTAGTGGCAATAATTAGAATAATGGCAAGTAACGATTGCGGAGAGTTTATACATGAAAGCGAGTGCGGGCAGTGCAATCCTGTCGACTTTACTGAATAACACTGCACGACTGGGTTTTATCGCAGCCTTCGTTGTATTGATCTTGGCGTTCCTCGGTATCACAGTATTTGTTCAGTATAAGTCGGACCAAGATAAACAATATATTTCACACTCTGGTGAGCTGCGGGTACTTTCTCAGCAGATCGCGAAGAACGCCGTAGAAGCGGCGGCCGGTAAAGAAGAGGCATTTAAGCTTCTAGGTGCCGCGCGTACTAACTTTGAAACTCGTTGGGGATACATCTCCAAAGGTAACAGCGAGACGGGTTTACCGCCAAGTCCAGTAGAAGGCATTGATGCCATGCAGGCCTTATGGAATGACGTGCGTGAAAGTGCTGACCGAATCATTGAAACCCGTGACACGGTATTGTCGTTGCACGAAGTTGCCGCAACACTTTCTGAAACCATTCCTCAATTACAAGTTGAATACGACGAAGTTGTAGAAATCCTACTGGACAACAACGCACCTGCTGAACAGGTGGCGGTTGCACAGCGTCAGTCTTGGCTTGCAGAACGTATCGTACGTTCGGTTAACAAAGTATTGTCCGGTGGTGACGATGCGGTAATGGCGGCCGACAGTTTCGGTCGTGATGCGAACTTATTCGGTCGTGTACTTAGCGGTATGATCGAAGGTAACGTGGCCATGAACATTCAACCGGTTAAAGACCGTGAGGCCATCGACTCTCTTGCTGAAATTTCTGAGTTGTTCGAATTCGTAGCGGGTT
>JBFEWA010000465.1:0-1997 GCA_041546605.1 Bermanella sp. | reverse complement strand
TTTCATCAACCCTTTTTAAATCAGGTGGCAACACACATTCCGCAATCTGATGTGCTTATGGGCAAGCCCATGCCCATTGCCGCGGTTAAAAACTTTTATGAGCAATTGGGGAAAACTAATACTCAGTTTGATCCTAGCCAGCAATTACAATGGTTAGTGGATTCATCTACTCGCTTACAGCAGTACGGTGAGTTTGCACAACAACAAAATTTAGCCATGCAAATTAACATTGAATTGGATGTGGGCTTGCATCGTGGCGGCGTAAATAACGATGACGAATTGGTAGCCATGCTCAACATCATCGAGCAAAACCCTAAGTTAAGCTTGTCGGGTTTCATGGGGTACGAGCCACACATAGGTAAAGTACCGGGTGACCCACTTGCCCAGCGTGATGACGCCATGGCAATTTACGAGCATTACCTAAGTTTGGCGGAATTAACCTTGAATCGCAGCGTGCGTGAGTTAACTCTTAACGCAGCCGGTAGTCCCACGTATCAATACTACAACCAAGAAAGCCCCGACCATTGGCCCATGAACGAGCTAAGTTCTGGCTCGTGTTTGGTGAAACCGTCGGATTTTGATTTACCCACATTGACTGATCACAAAGCCGCGGCGTTTATTGCCAGCCCAGTGTTAAAAGTATTAGAGCAAACCGAAATCCCCGGCGTCTCGTTTTTAGGGGATTTAATGGCCATGTGGAATCAAAACTGGCAGAGAACCTTTTTTGCCTACGGCGGGTATTGGAAAGCCAACCCAGTTTCCCCGCAAGGGTTAACCTTAAACCCTGTTTATGGCCGCTCTAGCAACCAAGAAATGTACAACGGCAGTGCCTCAGTGCAATTACAGCAAGATGATTTTATCTTCTTAAGACCCACGCAATCGGAATCCGTATTACTGCAATTTGGGGATATTTTGGTGTATGAGAATGGCCAAGTGAAAGAAACTTGGCCTGTGTTGCAGGGTTAAAAAAACAGTCAACATTAACGCAATAAAGAAAGCGGGAAATAACTAGGCGAGGGTGGTATCAAGGCGGCAACAGCAGCCGCTAAATACCACCGGCTTTTTTAAGCGAATGGCTTTTCGGTTGCACGTAACGCAAATCCGCTAAATGGCTTTTTAAATCTTGCCACAACACCAAAGCATCTTTGCTGTCATCAATGTGACGACGCAATAAAAACAAAGCGGTTTCCACTTCTTCGGTGATGTTGTCCCAATGTTTTAATTGGTAATGACAAATGGCTTGGTAACCTGCGTACATGGGGTTGTTTAGAAAATGCGTGTCCCAATTAGACAGGCTTTTTAAGTAATGCAAACACAGGGCATAACGTTGGCGCTTATAGTGCGAACGCGCTTGGTACGCATAAAATCGAGCAATCCATTTTTCCACTGCTAACCACATATAAACCCCTCCAATTACCCTAAGTATAGTCAAGGCTTTCCATTTGGAAGGGGAATTTTGTTAGATTTAGAAGTTATTAAAACCCCAGCATCATTAAACCGCTTAGCGGCGGTAACCGGCCATAACAGGGGTGAAGCTAAAGGTCAGGCCTGCGCTATTGGCCCCTTCTTGAGAGGCAATGGCATAACCCCCTATGGCCAAATCCCCAAGGTTAATCCCAGCAATGCTCAGGTTAGGGTAGCGCATGGGGTACAGGTTAAGGCTTACCTGCGCGAAGGGCTCATAGCTTAATGCCACACTGCCTAGTAACGAGCCCTTTCTGTCCCAATACAGGTTCAAAGAGCGGTTATATAAATCGGCAATCTCGCTGGCTGTGAAGTTTGTACGGCGCTCTAAGGCCTCTACTTTTTCATGGGGATGACTCACGGGAACATCCGTGGCCAACATAATACTTAAATGATCACGGTTAATATCATCTAATGGAAACGCCAAACCCACGCCCGTAGCGGGCATACCCGAAATAATGGCCAATTGTGTTTGCGTATCTAACCCTAAGCGGGAGCGAAAGTAATACTGCTCACCCTGGTTAAAAATGGCC
>JBFEWA010000310.1:0-4028 GCA_041546605.1 Bermanella sp. | reverse complement strand
TCAGGTTTAAGAAACATCTTCTCTCTTGGGCTACCGTATACCGT
Organism: Bermanella sp.; assembly: GCA_041546605.1. Taxonomy (GTDB): domain Bacteria; phylum Pseudomonadota; class Gammaproteobacteria; order Pseudomonadales; family Oceanobacteraceae; genus Bermanella. The sequence goes on along the minus strand of JBFEWA010000310.1, from coordinate 3,984 downwards.
CAATACACTTAAAGCCAATTCAGCCTGTTCCGCGTTAGAAATTAACCTAAAAAAGGGATATTTGGTTAAAGACTGCATATTACTCATAACATCAAACCCACTTATATTAATGCTGAGTTTTATACCCTCTTTATATTTGTAATGGTGTTATCTTTTGTATCAATACTTGAGAAAACAAGAAGACCTTTGATTAATATTTGTATCGTTTTGTAGAGACATTAACCCTGTCACAGAACATCAGTTCACATTATGAATAACAAATAACGAGTACGAACAATAGCGGGGATGAGATGAGAATCCTCCTAACAATCATAAAATGCCACACGCAATAATGGACGTATTTTTCATCCTATTAAGTCATGCCACCCCAGGCAGCATCTGCTAAAATCTGCATTCCAACTCACTGTTAGGCACTCCATGTCACCCAACTCTCAATCATCCTCTGGATTGGCCCTAGCTGTTAGTGCTTTCACCTTATTCTCACTCATGCCTGTGTATTTACAATGGCTGCATCCTTTTTCTGGCTACACGGTTTTATTTCATCGCATTTTGTGGACGAGCCTATTATTGCTTTTGGTATTAACCCTAAGTGGTAATCTGAAAAGCAGCCTAGCGCCGCTTGCAGACATCAAACAATGGCCAGGCCTGATTGCAGGCAGTGTATTAATTGGCATTCAATGGGGCGTGTTTGTTTGGGCACCGCTAAACAATCAAACCTTAGATTTATCCCTAGGCTATTTTTTATTACCCCTAATAATGGTCGTAGCCGGCAAGATAATTTACAAAGAAACTCTACGCATCAAACAATGGGTCGCTCTTGCCTTAGCATCCACGGGGGTCGGCATCGCCTACTGGCAATCTAATGGCCTGTCTTTAGTGGTAATTTTAATCATTGCAGGCTACCCCCTTTATTTAATGCTGCGTCGCAAACAACGCTTACCCACGTTTGCAGCATTTTTTATTGAGAATATCTTACTGCTTCCTATTGCCGTCATTGGCATTATGCTCGCGGGAGACATTAATGGCGGTCCACTGCCCCATCCGTTTGCCTATGAAATCAATTTGATTGCATTGTTTTTAGGGGTGGCGGTTTTAGGTTCGATCCCTATGCTGTGTTACATCGCCGCCAATAAACGCATGCCCATCAGCCTGTTAGGGCTCATTAGCTACCTAGAACCAACATTGATATTTGTGTTTGCGTACTTTGTGATGGGCGAAAACCTATCCGCAACACAAGTGGCCACATACGGGCTAATTGGCGTGGGATTATTGTTTACCCTGTGGGATGGATTTGAGCAGTGGCGCATACAAAGCCGCTACCTTTACCGCTCATAACGAATTATTTACAACAGTCAGAACCTTGCTGAATCGGCGGACACTTAACCGAGCCAAACGAGCAAAACACACAACAATCCCCCTGTTTAGGCTTAAGCACTGTCTTGCACGCCTCACACTCATAGAAATACACACACGCATCCGTGGGCATAATTTCAGTTTTGCGATGACCACAACTAGGACAAGTAATGTCAGATTCAAGAATAATCTTTGCCATACAGCCAAAACATCCTAAAAAACGCTATCAATTCACTTTAAAGCCTAGAAGCAACTCAAGCCACAAGCAATTCAGTTTATTTTAGGCACAAAAAAGGCAAGCTAAAAAGCTTGCCTTATCATGGAACTTATAACGAATTAGATCGCTACAATGTTCTCAGCTTGAGGGCCTTTTTGACCTTCAGTAACGGTAAACTCAACCGCTTGGCCTTCCGCTAGGGTTTTAAAACCAGTGCTTGCAATTGCTTTAAAGTGAGCAAAAACATCAGGGCCAGACTCACGTTCAATAAAACCAAAACCTTTAGCTTCGTTGAACCATTTTACTGTACCAGTAACTGTATTAGACATGTTGTATATCCTGTAGATAAATATAATTGTGCCTTCATGAGGCATGAATAGCGGAAAAATAAACAAAAAATTTAGAAACTACAGGACGTAAAACTGACGACGAAATGAAGAATGTAAAAAAGAAGCTTGTTTTAAGCTATTGACCACAGTATAGACTGTTTGGGTGCAAGTCAAACTCTTTCTCACATTTATGCAAATACTCTGTTCCTGGCAATAACCCAGTGTTATTGCCAAGCTTGAGGCTATAAGCCTAAGGTTGTGCATGTTAGTTTTTCAGCAATGCATAAATAACACAGACACAGAGCAACATTAATACTAGCGTAGAAGCCATAAATACTTTTTTACGGATCGGCACAACATTGGAACCGGTATGAACAATCGCATGGACAACCCGCAACACCACATACAACCATGCGGCTGACAACACCACAGCATTAACCGAGCTTAACGCCCACAACATAAAACAAAGTGCGTAAAATAAAACCGGTGATTCAAATTGATTCCTCACATTATTGGTTATCTTCAAAACACTGTCTGGCCATGCATCATCGTGAAGCGGCCTGCGAACCAAATCAACTTCATTATTTTCTAGTGCCCGCTTTTTGACAATCGGCAGAAAAGAATAAACTATAAATGTAAGAATAATTTGAGCAACTACCGGATAGAAAATCAGATTCGTTTCCATTTAAATTCCCTATTAAAACTTCCAATTTAGTACATAACACCGCATTCTTGGGCTTTCCTAGTATGCCTTGCTATTTGATTCATTACGACCCACCATGAAAAACATGGTTTTTATGGGCATATGAACTTAAAGTATTTTTCAACGATTCACTAGACTAAAAATAAAAAAACGGTGACTAAGCACCGTTTTCAAGATTATTTACAAGCAAGTATTAAAGCAATTCCGCTTGCTGAGTTTGCTGCGAATTGGATGCACTATTGCGAGTGCCCTTGCCATTGGATGTCACACCAAGAATTGGACCAGGAGCCACTTCAGACCCTGGTAGTCGGATCATTTGAATATCCGTAGAAAATTTTTCCTTATCGCTCTCTCCAGTCAAGACGACATCCAGTTCATATACCGCACCAACAGGGTCAGCCGTGAATTTAACATCTGTACTATAAATGCGCTCACTGGAAATCCGGTCATTTTTTACCAGCACTTCTTTTACCACAGGGATTTTACTGCCTGTGTATTGTGTTGTGATAATACGAGCTTGAGCCACGGCAACACTGCCGTCACCATTCATATCCACAGAGAAGCCAACATTATTTCTTCCCGCATATTGAGCAATACTGAATCCATTGACCGTAAAGCCTGCCACCTCATTGTAAACAACCGATTCAAAACGTGCGGACTGCCCAGCACCGCCACGACCAATTCCTTTAAACAATTCAAGGCCATGTGCATCCTCTAACAACAGAGTCACCTCAACCGAATGTGAGCTTGAAAGCATTAATGGCGCAACCAGACGACGATTAAGGGGGCTGGCCTCTAAAGTAAGTACTCGATTTTTATCCACGGTTACTTGAATATCATATGGGTCAACAACGCCCTTCTCATCCACAATACTGGTAACACTGTCTTGACTAACTACTTCAAGGCGATAACTACCAACAGTTGAATCTGTGGTTTGACGAATACGAATATTTTTGATTTTAGGGGTATAGGTAGCATGAGCTTGGGGCGCATAAGTCGCCATTTCAAACCCGGTGACCAGCAATGCTGTCGCCAAAAATGCGTTAAATAATTTCATGAGTGTCTCCGTACTGGCAATCCGTTATTAAACTTGCGCCTAGTGGAATCTAAGCGCTGCCATCATACAAAGAGTTGAGTTTTTCGAAAAGCAAAATTAAATGGCCGGTTCAGACACGTTTATCGACGGAAAATTAGCGCCAGTGTACTCATAACGCCAAGCTAAGGGGCGGCTGGTATGGAGCGTATTTTGTGTTAATGTTTGAGCGCCAGCGAGTAACACAAAAGGTGCGGAGCGTTGGCTGTCGCTCTGCCGCTGCTTGTTATGTTTTTCCTCGCAGCTCAGCTTTAACCTCATGTAGCTTGGCCTTTGACAAAGTCTCTAG
>JBFEWA010000452.1:0-2163 GCA_041546605.1 Bermanella sp. | reverse complement strand
GAACACTCAGTTTGCCTTAAAAGGCCTAGAAGATATCCATGCCCTTAAGGGTATGGCAGAGGCTTGTGATTTATTAATCCAAGCGATGGATGCCCAGCAAAAAATCTTGATCGTGGGCGATTTTGATGTGGATGGTGCTACCAGTACTGCATTAGCAGTGGATGCGTTGACGCAATTAGGCGCCCATCATGTGAACTATGTGGTGCCCAATCGTTTTGAATACGGTTATGGCCTGTCAGTTGAGATTGTGGATTACGCTTACAATACTTTTCAGCCGGATTTAATCATTACTGTGGATAATGGTATTTCCAGTTTTGATGGTGTGGCCCGTGCGAAAGAATTAGGTATGAAAGTGTTGGTGACGGATCACCATTTGGCAGCCGATCACTTACCCAATGCCGATGCCATTGTGAACCCTAATCAGCCCGGATGTGAGTTTGTATCCAAATCTGCTTGTGGTTGCGCGGTTATTTTTTATGTTATGTGTGGTTTGCGTGCGGCATTGATTCAAGCAGGGCGAGCTCCAACCAGCTTGCCGAATATGGCGCAGTATTTGGATTTGGTGGCCTTGTCCACCGTGGCGGACGTGGTGCCATTAGATGAAAATAATCGCATATTAGTGGAGCAGGGGTTACGTCGTATTCGTTCGGGTCACGCAAGGCCGGGTATACAAGCCTTGTTGCAAGTTTCGAAGAAAAGTCCGCCACAACTCACCAGTAAAGACTTTGGTTTTGCGTTAGGGCCAAGACTGAACGCAGCCGGGCGCATGGATGATATGAGTGTGGGGATTGAGTGTTTATTGTCGCGCAATCCTGAGCATGCGTTGATGATTGCGCAATCCTTAGATGAATTAAATCAGGATCGCAAACTGGTGGAAGGCCAGATGCAGCAAGAAGCCCTTAGTCATTTAGAGCAGTTAAGCGTGCATGCGGACAACAAGGTGAGTGTGTGCCTGTATCAGCCGCAATGGCATCAAGGGGTCATTGGTTTATTGGCCTCGCGCATTAAAGAAAAATTGTATCGTCCTGTGATTGCCTTTGCGCCGGCGCAAGATGGTTTAACTGATGCAGAGATGACCAGTGGAGAATTTGAATTAAAAGGCAGTGGTCGTTCCATTCCTGGGTTTCATATGCGTGATGCCTTGGATTTGGTAGCGAAAAAGATTCCCCATGTGCTGAATAAATTTGGCGGCCATGCCATGGCCGCGGGTTTATCCATTCAGCAAAAACACCTGTCAGAGTTCGAACAAGCCTTTGAAGAAGTGGCGCAACAGTTATTAACACCAGAGTTGTTAATTAACCAAGTGATCACTGATGGGCCGCCACAGGCGCAAGATTTCACCATTAACACCGCGAGACAATTACGCTTTATGGCACCTTGGGGGCAAAATTTCCCCGAGCCATTATTTGATGACACCTTCACAGTCTTGAATCATCGCTTACTAGGTATGGATAAAAACCATTTAAAGCTAACGCTGCAAGTACCCAATAGCCATTTGGCGGTGGATGCCATTTTATTTGGCATTGAGCGCCATGGCATCACTCCGGCCATGGCGACAAGTATGAGTAATGTGCATGTGGTGTTTGAGATGGATGTGAATGAGTTTCGTGGGCAAGAAACGGTACAGTTGATTATTCGGCATTTAGACATGGTTTGATTATGTTTTTACGCGCAGATGCCGCTTGTACATGTATAGATACGTATGAATGTACGAGCGGCATCTGCGGGCGAAACGGATTTTCAAAAACTTATCGATTCAAAATCGGCAATATCTGCTGTGCCCAAATGGATTCTTTAAACTTTTCGCGAAACCAGCCCAGATGCCCAACAAATTCCCCTTGAGTGTGATCTGGGCTTAAGCGTTGATGGGTGACTTTGGCGCCAGTAAAAAAACCATGCAAAGAATCAATGCTGGCTTTTGACATCATTTCATCATCTTCAAATGAAACGGCCGTAATAGGAATATCTACCTGTGCATATTGCTGACGCAGTGTATCCCCTTCATAACCCACAGCGTATTCTTTATTCAAACACCAACGACGCCATTGGCGCATGACATTTCCGGGTAGGTCTCCCACCATGTTAAGTTTTTTTCCTGGGAAATAGCCCAATACATTTACGCTAATCGGTGCCACGAAATACCATAAAAACCAAACAATGCGT
>JBFEWA010000035.1:0-15038 GCA_041546605.1 Bermanella sp. | reverse complement strand
TTTTCATGGATACACCCGCACACACTTTTAAAGCTTAAAGCGAGAAACGAGATTAGATAGTTCATTAGACAATGTCCCTAATGAATTAGAGTTTTCACGTAATTGCTCAGCACTTTCATTAGCATTATTGGCCTCTTCATTAATGCTAACGATATTTCGTTGAATTTCTTCACCTACTTGGTACTGTTCTTCTGCCGCTGCTGCAATTTGCGTGGTCATATCTCTTATAGTTGAAACCGACTCTTGGATCGACTCAAATACTTTGCGTGTATTTTCCGTGGCCTCCACTGTTTCTTCAGTATGAGCCGTACTGCTGGCAAGTTTTTCCGATACGTTTTGAGTTTGACTGGTTAAGTTAGATAGCAGGCTATCAATTTCCTCTGTGGACTCTGCCGTCTTACCTGCCAAGGTTCGAACTTCATCCGCTACTACTGCAAAACCTCGCCCCTGCTCACCGGCACGGGCCGCCTCTATCGCTGCATTTAATGCCAGTAGATTGGTTTGCTCTGCAATTCCCCTAATGGTATCCAAAATACTGGTAATATTTCCGCTCTCTTCCACTAACGCAGACATGGCTTGGTTAGAGTCATTAATTACATTTACCAAACTTTGCACTGAACGGGCTGTCCCTTCAATAAATCTCTGCCCTTGCTCCACATGCTTCTGGCTTTCATCGGCCGCACTAGCGGTTTCACCACAGTTCTTCGCTACCTCATTTGATGTGGCCACCATTTCATTGAACGCCGTACTGACCTGCTCAATGGCTTTCACCTGCTGATCTGCAATGGTACCAACACGATTAGACAAAGCATGGGCCTGATCAGCCTGCTGCTTCACATCCACTGCCCCATCACGAATCTCACCTACCAACTTATGTACTACACTTATAAATTGATTAAACGCCTTTGCCATCAATCCCGTTTCATCATTGGATTTAATCCGCATGCGTTTTGTTAAATCACCTTCCCCCTGCGCTACCTCATCCATGCCCTTTGTAACAACCTGAATAGGCTTAGTTATCACACCCGTCATCCAATAACCCATTGCAATGAATACCGCCGCCAGGGCCAGACTGATTAAAATAATCGTTAACTCTAACGCTTTACTCGCTGCGAACACTTCACTGCTCGGTTTTAAACCAATAAATTTCCAACCAATACTTGGGGACACATAAACCGTGGCATACCACTCTCGCCCTCCCAGCTCTACATTTGTAAATTCACCGGCATCTGCAAGCGCCTTATAATCATCATTGATTTCATTCATTTGCTTGAAGTTATTTTCGGGAGTAGCAGAATCAGCTAACACCGTTCCCGTTTCTTCAACCAAAATCACGTAACCTTCATCGCCAAACTTAATGGTATCCACCATGGCAGTTAATTTCGCCAGAGTCACATCAATCCCTACGGCCCCAGCAATACCAGATCGAGTCGTAAAAGTATGGGTATAACCCAAAATAGGTGCACCAGAGGTAAAGTCACGATAGGCAGGAATACGAACCGCTTCCCCCTTGTTGGCTTTTGCCGCCGCATACCAAGGCCTAGCTGCCGGATCATATTCGGACATATCTTCTTGCGGCCACTGCACATAGCCAGAAGTGTCCAACCCTAAATACACATAAGTTAAATCTTTATGGGTTTCACCAAAGTCTTCCAACAACTTAAAAGCTTGCGCTTCTTCTGCAGAGTTCCCTAAAGCATTCATAGGTGGCGTGTTGGCACTTGTGTAGGTTGCAACTGTGTCATGCAGATAAGACACACTTTCCGCTTGCGCTAAAAATTTCACATCCTCGGCCAGTCCGTTCAAATATAAGCTGAACGTTTGGTCAATTTTCTGAATTTCACTGAGGCTTTGATCTCTGAAGTTATCTAAGGCGTTCTGCCTAAACTCCAAAGTAGCAAGAATTGTCACAATGCCGACCGGCAGTACCACAGCGGATACTAGCAGCATTAGGAATCGCATACGTATGGTCATAATCCAACCCAAAAAAAGATAGTCCTATCTAATTTATAGTCGAATTACGAAAAAACGATATGAAATTCAACAAAGACAACAGCTAAAAGCCGCCCATTTTATGGACGGCTTTTTGGCTATTAATGGACAGTTTGTTTCACGTTGAATGCCAATTCATCACCGCTAACATCGGCGACAATATTATCTCCTCCCACAAATTTACCCGACAAGATATCTTGCGCAAGTGGGTTTTCGATCCAGCGTTGAATACTGCGACGCAAAGGCCTTGCGCCATACACAGGGTCATAGCCTTGCGCCACTAAACGATCAATGGCGGCATCGCTTAATTCCAACGTTAGCTCACGCTCTTTCAGACGCTTGCGCAATTGATCCAATTGAATATCAGCAATCCCGCGAATTTGGCTGCGCTGTAATGGGTGGAACACCACCACCTCATCAATCCGGTTAATGAATTCTGGCCTAAAGTGACCACCCACAATATCCATTACTGCGGATTTCATGTCTTCATATTCACTTTCAGACTGTTCTTTACCTTCATTGGATTGGCTCAGGGTTTGAATCACATCACTACCTAGGTTAGACGTCATCACCAGCACGGTGTTTTTAAAGTCCACAGTGCGCCCTTGGCCATCGGTTAACTGCCCATCATCCAAGACCTGTAACAAAATATTGAACACATCTGGGTGCGCCTTTTCCACCTCATCTAACAAGATCACGCTGTACGGCTTACGTCGCACATGCTCGGTCAGATAACCCCCTTCTTCATAGCCAACATAACCTGGAGGGGCACCAATTAAGCGGGCCACACTGTGTTTTTCCATAAACTCAGACATATCCACGCGAACCATGGCATCTTGAGAATCAAACATGAAGTTAGCCAATGCTTTACATAATTCTGTTTTACCCACGCCGGTTGGGCCCAAGAATAAAAAGCTACCATTAGGTCGACGCGGATCACTTAATCCAGCACGGGAGCGACGCACGGCATTAGATACCGCCACAATAGCATCATCTTGACCCACTACGTGTTTGTGTAATTCATCTTCCATGCGCAATAATTTTTCGCGCTCACCTTCGAGCATTTTGGCAACCGGCACACCGGTCCATTTTGAAACTACTTCTGCGATTTCTTCGTCGGTGACTCGATTACGCAACAACTTAAACTCACTACTGCCTTTAGCCGCTTCTTCTGCCGATTCAATTTGTTTTTCAAGCTCAGGGATTTTTCCATATTGCAATTCAGACATACGTTGTAAATCACCGGCCCGCCTTGCTTGTTCCATTTCCACCTTAGCTTCTTCAAGCTGCTCTTTGGCTTGCTTGGAGCCTTCTAACATGAGCTTTTCTTTTTTCCACACTTCTTCAAGCTCAACATACTCATGACCCAAGCGATTAATCTCATGATTAATTTCACTTAAGCGTTTTACCGAGCCTGCATCGTTTTCTTTATTTAGTGCTTCGCGTTCAATTTTTAATTGAATTAAGCGACGCTCTAAACGATCCATCTCTTCTGGCTTGCTGTCGATTTCCATACGAATAATGGAAGCCGCTTCATCAATCAAGTCGATGGCCTTATCTGGCAATTGTCGATCTGAAATATAGCGATTAGATAATTTCGCCGCCGCGATGATGGCACCATCTAAAATCTGCACACCATGATGCACTTCGTAACGCTCTTTTAAACCGCGCAAAATAGCAATGGTGTCTTCTTCGTTTGGCTCATCCACTAATACTTTTTGAAAGCGACGTTCCAATGCTGCATCTTTTTCAATGTATTCACGATACTCATCTAAGGTGGTCGCACCTACGCAATGTAATTCACCTCGACTTAGAGCAGGTTTTAACATATTGCCTGCATCCAAAGCCCCGTCGGTTTTACCTGCTCCCACCATGGTGTGTATTTCATCAATAAACAGAATGATATTACCTTCTTGTTTGCTGACTTCTTTTAATACATTTTTTAAGCGCTCTTCAAAATCCCCACGGAATTTGGCACCAGCCAATAATGAACCCATATCCAAAGATAAAATTTGTTTATTACGCAAACCTTCTGGTACTTCACCATTCACAATGCGTTGTGCTAAGCCCTCAATGATGGCGGTTTTCCCCACACCTGGGGCACCAATTAATACAGGGTTATTTTTCGTGCGACGCTGTAATACTTGAATAGTGCGACGAATTTCATCATCACGCCCAATCACCGGATCTAATTTGCCTTCTGCCGCTCGAGCGGTTAAGTCCACCGTGTACTTATTTAACGCTTCACGGTTTTCTTCAGCGTTTGGATCATTAACCGATTCACCTTGGCGGATGGCATCAATAGCACGCTCAACATTTTCTTTAGTTAAATTGAATTCGGCCAATACCTTACCGGCCTCCCCTTTATCCTCTAAAGCGGCAAGCAACACTAAATCGCTAGAGATGTATTGATCTCCGCGTTTTTGCGCTAAACGATCAGTGAGGTTCAGCACTCGGCCTAATTCGGGGGCTAAGCTTAAGTTGCCATCTGGGGATGACACCTTAGCCAAAGCTTCGAGCTTTTCTGTTAGTTTGTTTTTAAAGGGATGGATTTGCACATTCAAACCCTGCAATAGAGGGCGAATGCCTCCAGGAGCTTGATCCAGCAATGCCAACAGCAAGTGTAAGGTATCAATTTGGTTATGATCATGTCCCAATGCCAATGACTGAGCATCAGACAATGCCTGTTGCAAGGAGCTGGTAAATTTATCCATTCGCATCTGGTTATTCCTCGTACCTATTTACTATGGCTCAGTTATGGTGGCAGCAACATTCTTTTTCAAGGAAGGTGGGTTTGACTTGCATCAAATTAATGAGACTTCTGTATAATAGCCGCCCTCTTAGCATCTATCGAATCGACACTCTTTATGCCAAATAACCTAGTACAGGGCGCCCTGCTTATACTTTTGGGCGAAGGCCTGCTTTCCATCATGGGTGCCATCATCAAGCATTTAAGTGCGGACATGCCCACAGAGCATATCGTGTTTTACCGCAATCTGTTTGGCCTGATCATGCTGGTGCCCATTATCATGCACAATGGTGTGAACGAACTGAAAACCAAGGTGCTGCACTTCCACTTATTACGGGCCGCTGTGGGATTAAGTGCCATGTATGGTTTCTTCTACGTTATTGCGAATATGCCTTTAGCCGAAGCCTTTCTTGTGAAGCTCACCAGCCCATTCTTCATGCCCATTGTGGGGGCCATCTGGTTAGGGGAAATGATTCGCCCTAAAACCGGCTGGGCCATCGCCATCGGCTTTATCGGGGTGATGTTCATCCTGCGCCCAGGCACAGATGAATTTACTCCTGTGGCCTTAGTGGGCATTGCATCTGCGGCTTTGGCCAGTACCGCCAAGGTCACCATTCGCCGTATGAGCGCTACGGAATCCAGTGTGCGCATCGTATTTTACTTTGGGGCCATCAGTACCGTGTTAGCCGCCATACCGCTCATTTGGTCGCCATACTGGCCATCTGCTGATCAATGGCCTTGGATCGTTTTGATGGGCTTAGTGGCCACCTGTGGCCAACTGGCCCTCACCCGTGCCTATCGCATTGCCAATCCTGGCCAAATTGGCCCTTATGTTTACAGCTCAGTGGTATACGGTGCCATCTTAGGCTGGGTGTTCTGGGGAGAAACCCTATTGATTACCACTGTCATTGGCAGTGCATTAATCATTTTGGCAGGACTTTGGAACGTCAGCGGTAGAAAAGCAAAAACAGCATAAAGACCACACTAGCAGTATTGTTAATTACTGCTAGATTTATAAATTATGCTACTTAATCTCTTATATGCTTAGAAACATATTTTTAATATTTGTACTCATCACCATGAGTGCCTCTACTATAGCTGCTCCCAAAGAGGTTCGAGTGGGCGGCTACCTATTCCCACCTTTTATTCAAATCCAAGGACAAACCGTAACAGGTCTAACCATTGGCATGCTTGAACTGCTCAACAAGCAGCAAAAAGACTTCCATTTTATTTTTGTGCCCACTAGCCCCAAACGTCGCTATAACGATTTTAAGCGTGGCATGTTCGACATTATTTTCTTTGAAAATATTAAATGGGGCTGGGAGAAATACAATGTATTGGCCAGTGATGTGTTTTTATCTGGAGGAGAGGTTTTCTTCACCCTCAACAAAAAAGGCATCTCTCAGAACTATTTCAATGATTTAAATGGCAAAAGCATTGTGGCTATTTTGGGCTATCACTATAAATTTGCCAATAACGAAACTGACGTCAACTTACTTAAACGTCAATTCGATATTAAACTGGTCAACTCCCCAAAAACCGTTATCAATCAAGTACTAAGTGGTAAAACCAACCTGGGGATTTCGACCTATTCCTACCTACAAGATCAAATAAAACTCAATCCGATACTAAATGAGAAGTTATTTATTTCGGAGCAATTCGATCAAATCTACCAACACCGGGTTTTATTGCGCAACAATGGCCCCCTATCCCCTGAAGATATGAATCGTCTGTTAAATCAGATTCAACATAATGGCACACTGCATAAATTATTGGCCAAACATGGCCTGACCCCTTTGAGATAATCCATGACCACCCTACGCTTTCGAGCTGCCTTTGCACTAGGCATGTCTTTTTTAATGGCCTTTATTATGTCTGGCGTTTTAGTTGCCATAAACACAGGCATGAGCGATGGTTTTTTCTTTCGCTGGATTTATAGCTTTATCATTGCCTTCCCCATTGCCTACCCAATCGCTTTCTTTGTAGGCCCGTTAGTGCACAAAGTGGTTAGCAAAATCTTTCCTAACGGATAAATCTACTCCTATATATTGCGGTTTATACAAGGCAATTTGTCATAATTGGCCAATACCCTAATGCCTAGAAACAGGTAAAGTGGTGCAAACAAACAAATATAATAAAGCCCATGACCGCCATTGATATGCTAAAAGCACAATTAACCCTACCTGTTATTTGTGCCCCCATGTTTCTTGTGAGCTCACCTAAACTTGTCATTGAGTGTTGTAAGAATGGCATCGTGGGCAGCTTTCCTGCTTTAAATATACGCCCTCAAGAAAGATTAGATGAATGGCTAACAGAGGTTTCCAGCAACCTGGAGCAATTCAAACACGACAACCCCAACGCCAAAGTCGCTCCATTTGCCGTTAACCAAGTGGTCCACCCATCCAATTCACGCTTAATGGCGGACCATGCCTTAATCAAAAAGCACAAAGTGCCTTTTATCATTACCAGTCAAGGCAACCCCGGCGAAATCGTTAAAGATGTACATAGCTGGGGCGGCATTGTGTTTCATGATGTAATTAAGATTCAGCACGCACGCAAAGCCATCGAAGCCGGTGTTGATGGCATCATAGTGGTCGCAGCTGGGGCTGGCGGTCATGGTGGCACCTTAAACCCGTTTGCTTTAGTACGTGAAATTCGCGAATTCTGGGACGGACCAATTGCTTTAGCAGGCGCCATTAATGACGGCCAGAGCATTCGTGCAGCCGAAGTATTAGGGGCGGATTTCGTTTATATGGGAACCCGTTTCATCGCCACTCAAGAAGCGCAAGTGCCAGATGAATACAAAGCCATGCTTATAAAAAGCCAAATCGAAGACATTATTTACAGTGACTATTTCACAGGTGTTCATGCCAATTACCTAAAAGACTCACTCGAACAAGCTGGAATCGACATTAAGAGCCTGACAGGCAAAGATCAGGTTGACCTTGACCTTGGCAACACCAATAGCTGGAAAGACATCTGGAGCGCAGGACACGGCGTAGGCGGCATACATGACATCCCTAATGTTACTCAGTTGGTTGCAAGCCTGATCAAGGAATATAGAATGGCCTGTGACACCCCGCCCTTTTCTTTTTAAGGATAAGCCATGACAAGTAAACAAACTTTTCTACAAGAATACGATGTCATCGTAAAACAAGATGTGATCTGGGGCGACATGGATGCATTCAATCATGTGAACAACACCGTCTACTTCCGCTATTTTGAAGATGCACGCATGGCGTTTTTTGAGCGCACTGGCGTCATGGAGCACATGGAAGCCACGAACATCGGGCCGATTTTAGCCAGCACTCAATGCCAATTTCGCGCCCCAGTAAGCTACCCTGACCGCATATTGGTAGGAGCCCGCATTAAAGAAATTTCAGAAAAACGCTTTGTAATGGAGTACGGTGTCTACAGTGAGCAACTGGAAACCCTAGCTGCCAAAGGTGAAGGGCTTGTGGTTTATTACGATTACAATCAAGCCACTAGCTGTGAAATCCCAAGCGCAGTGAAAGATAAAATCAATCAGCTACAAGCAGCCAAGCATCACTAATCAATATAAATAAACCGCTACTGTCGTGTAGCGGTCTCTCCTTCGCCGACATTCGCCTTCAGTTCTTTTGCAATCAAAAACAAACGCATATCAAATTCTAACTGATGATAATCTGGCAGCATATGCTGGCAAAGCTGATAAAACGCCTTGTTGTGCTCTTTTTCTTTTAAGTGTGCCAATTCATGTACCACAATCATCTGCAAAAACGCAGCAGGTGCCTGCTTGAACACAGAGCTTATGTGAATTTCGTTTTTGCTCTTGATCTTACTTCCCTGCACACGATTCACATAACTATGGGTGCCCAAAGCGTTTTTGATAACATGAATTTTATTATCAAACACCACCTTGCTTAGAGGTGCTGATTTTTTAATATATTGATTTTTAATACCCAATACATACTCCCTAAGATCCGAATCGGATTTAATCTTATGGGATTGAGCATAACGGCTCTCTAGATAAGTAGAGAGCTTGCCGTTTTCAATCAATCGAACAACCTGCCCTCGTACAGATTCAGCATAACCCGCCAAATATTTATCAACCGCTTTCATTGACTACAAAGACATTAACAAATCATGAATTTCATTTTTAAGTGCTTTATCTTCGATATTAGCACTGTCCAATTTGGCTTTTTGCAATACCGCTTTCGCTTCTTGCTTATCACCCACTTCAATCAACATATTTGCTAAGGACAAAGCAACGGATGATTGAAAATCAGCCGACTCAATAGCATCTGCCAAATACAATGCCTTACGATAAATCTTCGCCGCCTTGGCATAGTCTTCTGTAAAGTCTGCCAGGGTTTCCCACTGCACAGGGTGATCTTTTTCCTGACCTTCATGTTCTTTACATATACCTTCAAGCTCTGCGTATAGCGCATCGAAGGTAACCTGATCTTCTTTATTGGCCGCTTTTAACAAGCTTTCTGCTAGCGACAATACTCGCTTATAAATTTTGGTATTCATTCATTTCCTCCAAAAGCAAAAAACCCAGCAATCATGCTGGGTTTTTCACGATCTTTTCAATTATTTGGTTTTCTTAGCGCTGGTCTTCTTTTTCGCGCTGGTTTTCTTTTTCGCCGAAGACTTTTTCGCAGTGGTCTTTTTGGCCGAGGTTTTCTTCTCGGTTACAGCCCACTTACCATCCTCATAAAAAGCACTCCAGCCTGTCGCTTTGCCCTCTTCATTATCCGAAGCCACATAAATTTGTGCGGTTTTTCGACTATAACGAACAGTGGCGTCATTGCCATCACTATCTTTTAAAGGTGCGTCTAACAAATAGTGATACTTTTCAGGCAATTCAGCTTTATGCGGAATCAACTCAAATACCTTAGGTGCGCGAGTCTCACGATTTTTGGGAAATTGACTGGCAGCTAAAAATAAACCTGCCGCTCCATCACGCAACACATAAGTATCGTCCACTTTTTCGCACTTCAATTCTGGACACGCAATGGGGTCCATCTTTGGTGGTGCTGGCTGACCATTCTTAAGCAATTTACGAGTATTTTTACACTCTTCGTTCATGCAGCCAAAGTATTTACCAAAGCGACCATTCTTAAGTTGCATTTCGCTGCCACACTTATCGCATTCCAGTGTTGGCCCTTCATACCCCTTAATTTTAAATTCGCCCGCTTCCACCTCTACACCGGCACAATCTGGGTTATTACCACAAATATGCAATTTGCGTTTTTCATCCAATAAGTAACTTTCCATAGCAGCACTGCAAATCTTACAACGACGTTTTTCACGCAAGCGACGGCTTTCCGCTTCTTCGTCATCATCAGCACTGATGGCCTCATCACCAGAGGTTAAATTCATGGTCTTGGTGCAACGCTCTTTTGGTGGCAAGGCATAGCCTTCACAACCTAAGAACACACCAGTAGAGCCTGTGCGAATCATCATATGACGACCACATTCAGGACATTCAATATCCGTAGGCACCGGAGAGTTCGGGCGCATGCCATCTTCGTTACTGGCTTTATCCAGCTTAACGGAGAAGTCATCGTAGAACTTATTCAGTACTTTCTTCCACTCTTCACGACCTTCAGCAATATCATCTAATTGCTCTTCCATATTGGCCGTAAAACCATAATCCATGAGGTCGTTAAAATTCTCTTCCAAGCGCGAGGTGACAATTTCACCCATTTTCTCCGCATAAAAGCGACGGCCTTCCAAGCGAACATAGCCACGATCTTGAATGGTCGAAATAATAGAAGCATAAGTAGATGGACGGCCAATGCCACGCTTTTCTAATTCACGCACCAAGCTGGCTTCGTTATAGCGAGCAGTTGGTTTGGTGAAATGCTGTTTTGGCTCAACATGATCAAGATCCAACACGTCGCCGGCTTTCAAATCAGGCAGAACTTTGTCGTCATCCCCTTTTGAAACGGCACTCATGGCCGCCATATGGCCATCAAAGCGAATCACTCGACCTTTTGCTTTTAACTCGAAATCACCGCACTTAGCCGTCAATGTACTACTGGTAAACTCTGCATCGGCCATTTGACAAGCCAAAAAGCGATTACGGATCAAGTCATAGAGCTTGTGTGCGTCCGGCTCCATGGCGTTTAGTAAGTTAGAGCTCATACGTACATCAGATGGACGAATCGCTTCGTGAGCCTCTTGTGCGCCATCCTTACTACTATATATACGTGGCTGTTCAGGCAAATACTTGTCACCGAACTTAGAAGCAATGTATTCACGAGCCCCTTCCACCGCTTCTTTACTCAAATTGGTGGAGTCGGTACGCATATAGGTGATGTAACCCGCTTCATACAAGCGTTGCGCCATCATCATGGTTTTCTTAACGCTAAATCCTAGACGTGTGCTGGCAGCTTGCTGCAAGGTTGAGGTAATAAATGGCGCCGCAGGCTTAGATTTCGTAGGTTTGTCTTCACGCTGCACAATCTCATATGGCTGGCTTTCAAGTTTCGCCACTGCCGCCATAGCCGTTGCTTCATTGGTAGGCTTGTATTCTTCACCAGCCTGCTTAGTCACTTGAAAGCGAATAGCATCTTTTTCTTTAGAGTTTAGATGACTAAAGGTTTCCCAGTACTCTTCTGGCACAAACGCTCTGATTTCCGCTTCACGCTCAACCACTAGACGTACGGCAACCGACTGTACGCGGCCGGCTGATAAACCACGGGCGATTTTTGCCCACAATAAAGGGGATACCATAAAGCCCACTACTCGATCCAAGAAACGGCGAGCTTGTTGAGCATTTACGCGGTTTTGATCCAGTTCGGATGGTTTTTCAAATGCTTGTGTAATGGCGGTTTTGGTTATTTCGTTAAAAACCACACGCTTATAATTAGCGCCGGTATCGCCGATCACTTCTTTTAGGTGCCAAGCGATGGCCTCTCCTTCTCTATCCAAATCCGTTGCGAGATAGATAGTATCGGCATTTTTCGCCAATTTTTGCAGTTCAGCCACGACCTTTTCTTTGCCGGGCAAGATCTCATACTGAGCCTTCCAATCGTGCTCAGGATCAACCCCCATCTTATTGATGAGGTTAATCTTGTCCTTCTTCTTTTTATGTATCACCTTTTCTTCAGGCGATAGCTTACGAGTAATCGCTGCTTGGCGTGCACGTTCTTTAGGGTCCACAGGTTGCTTATTCGCACCTGTCGGTAAGTCTCGTACATGGCCCACAGAGGACTTCACAATAAAGTCATTGCCGAGATACTTATTAATTGTTTTGGCTTTTGCCGGTGATTCGACAATTACGAGCGATTTTCCCATATACCTTGCTATTCCCTAGGTACGTCCTAAATTTGGCTGGCCCATATATAAGGCTCAGGTTTTCATCGGTCAAGTAAAAACCCTATAAAGTGCCAAGCAAGACGTAAAATGCTTATTTTTTGTACGCTTTCATACTCAATTCAGCTGCTACACTTAAACAAGGTTCTAGTTGTTAAAGATGGATTATGCAAACTTTATGGCATATTTAGCGATATTAATCATTCTCGCTGTAGCGATTACTGCAATCATAATTGCACACCGCGCAGCACAGCGAGAAGCAGAACGACGCGCTCTCATGCAAAGAGCCAAACGCCTCTTGGATCGTGCCAATGACATATTGGAAACCACCACAACCCTGAGTGATTACATCAACAACGGTGACATCATTGATGCTCTTACTCAATACTACTTATCTTATATTCATCAAAGGGAGCAACTCTTCCCTCAAATTGACACTGAGAAACTCATCTCCAAAGGGGAGATGCTCCGCTCTCAATTCTCCCCCAGCGATAGCATTATTGAGTTAACCAGCGATGGTGAGATTAAACGGTGTAAATCCGCATTTAAAAAAGCTAACAAGATCTTAAGAGTCTGCGCCAGCAAAGGCCTTATCACAAAAGAATCTTATATGAGCATACTGGAATACTTAAAGTTCACTTTGTTACAGCTAGAGGTTAACGCCTATGAAAAAATGGGCGATCAAGCAGGTGAAAACAAAAACCCTGCTGTGGCCACTAACTACTATAAATACGCCAAAAAATTACTTATTGAGTCCGATTTAAACTTCGATGGTAAACACGAGCACATTCGCAACATCACAGAGAAAAATCAAACCCTATTTGGCAACGCCATAAAAGAACAAATAGAAAAAAATATTGAAAACGAAAATAGCGTTGACGAATTCGGCCTACCTTCAGACTTAAACGTCATGGCTGGCAAAGCACGCAAAGATTAATCTGCTTTTATAAGCGTAAAACGCAAAACACACTCACCCTGAAACTCAACAGACTCCTTAAACATCTGCATGGGTCTTACCCAATAACCATATTTTCCATACAGAGCTTGGTAATACACCAACCACTCTTCTGTTTCACTATGCTGGGCACAACCAATAACCTTATACAAAGGCCCTTTATAATGCTGATAAATCCCTGGTTTTATCATTTCTCACCTACTAACAATCATAAAAAAAGGCTGGGTCGTCACCCAGCCTTTTTTTTGGAACATAGAGGCAAGCCTCTATTCATCTAAAGTAGAACTTATAGACGTTCCCACACAGTTGCAATACCTTGACCCATACCGATACACATGGTCGATACGCCAAGTTTCGCATTTTGCTGCTCTAATACGTTGATTAGAGTAGTAGAAATACGAGCACCAGAACAACCTAATGGGTGACCTAATGCAATTGCACCACCGTGAATATTGATACGCTCTTCAGCAATATCTTTAAGACCTAGGTCTTTAACACATGGTAGAGACTGTGCTGCGAAAGCTTCGTTTAGCTCCCAGTATTCAATGTCTTTTGCTTCTAGACCAGCACGCTTAAGTGCTTTCTTAGTCGCAGGAACTGGACCGTAACCCATGATAGCAGCATCACAACCCGCAACCGCCATGGCACGAATTTTAGCGCGCGGAGTTAGACCTAACTCTTTGGCTTTCTTACCGCTCATTAGCAACATTGCAGCAGCGCCGTCAGTAATCTGAGAAGAAGTACCAGCAGTCACAGTACCCGCTTTAGGGTCGAACGCAGGACGCAATGCACCTAGGCTCTCTACAGTGGTTTCTGGACGAATAGTTTCGTCTTCAGTTACAAGGATTTGCTTACCATCAGCATCGTGACCATACATAGGTACGATTTCGTTTTTGAACTTACCATCTAGAGTCGCTTTATGCGCTAGACGGTGAGAACGTGCACCAAACTCATCTTGTTGCTGACGAGTGATACCGTGCATTTTACCAAGCATTTCAGCAGTTAAACCCATCATGTTAGAGGCTTTAGCTGAGTACTTAGAAGATGCAGGGTTGTGGTCGAAACCGTGTTGCATGTTCACGTGACCCATGTGCTCAACACCACCCACAACAAACACATCACCGTTACCAGTTTGGATTGCTTGTGCTGCAGTATGAATTGCAGACATAGCAGAACCACAAAGGCGGTTAACAGTTTGAGCTGCAGCTTCTTTAGGAATTGCAGTCATCAAAGAGATTTGACGTGCAACGTTAAAGCCTTGCTCTAAAGTTTGGTTAACACAACCCCAGATTACGTCTTCAACGTCTTTAGGGTTTGCATTTGGGTTACGCTCAAAAAGCGCATTAATTAAATTTGCAGAAATGTCTTCTGCACGTACGTTGCGAAATACGCCGTTACGTGAACGACCCATCGGCGAACGTACCGCGTCAATTACAACTACATCGTTATCTGCGTAGCTCATATTAATTCTCCTATCGTTACGTTCGACAATTAACCGTGGAAGGTTTCGCCATTAGCGGCCATTTCGCGAGTCTTGTCAGTTACATGGTACATAGGACCTAGATCCTTGTACTTGTCAGCAAGAGCAACGAAGTTAGCTACACCAATAGTATCAACGTAACGAAGTGCACCACCTCGGAATGGAGGGAAACCAATACCGAAGATTAGACCCATGTCAGCTTCAGCAGCTGTATCTACGATACCTTCTTCCAAGCAACGAATAACTTCGTTACACATTGGAATCATGCAGCGTGCAATGATTTCTTCAGCATCGAAGTCACGAGCTTCACCCAATACTGGTGCAAGTAACTCAAGAATCGCTTCGTCGAATACTTTCTTCGGCTTGCCTTTCTTGTCTTCTTCGTACTTGTAGAAACCTTTCTTGTTTTTCTGACCGTAGTATTCGTTTTCGAACAGCACATCCATAGCAGACTTAAAGTCAGCCTTCATGCGCTCTGGGAAACCTTCAGCCATCACGTCGTTAGCGTGCTTACCAGTATCGATACCTACAACGTCCATCAAGTAAGCTGGACC